>NZ_JACFQU010000019.1:0-70636 GCF_016101285.1 Gilliamella sp. W8136 | reverse complement strand
AAGTGAAACGCCGAAGTGCCGATGGTAGTGTGGGTATTACCCATGTGAGAGTAGGGAGCCGCCAGACTTTTAAATATAGAGAGAGAGCCCAGCAGGAATGCTGGGCTTTTTTGCATATAGAGATTATAAAACTGACTAAAATTTATATAAAATTTTATGTTTTAAAGATGTGACTATATGATTATTTATTAATAACATTTGATAAATTTTTTTCTAAATTATTTATAAATAGGTTATTAACTAATTATTTAGATCCATTTATCTATGGAGTGAACGATGGATAATCTAAACTTTTTATATCAATTCGTGGGTTCAGATTTTATTGATAGATATACTACTTTACCTCAATTAATTGGTATTTTAGGTTATCTTGTAGGTATCAGTGCTTTTTTACAACGTAGCGATAATGCTTTTCGTTGGCAGTTAACAATCGTTAATGTCATTATGACTTTGCACTTTTACTTATTGGGTCCGGAGTCTTATCCAGCAGCAATTCTTAATATAGTAAATATATTTAGAAACGTTGCTTCGAATTACACAAAAAATATGTTAGCAATGTTATTTTTTATTGCTTTAATGTGGATATTTTATTTTCTTACTACACCAGATCCGACACAATTTATACATTATTTATCTGTTATAGGTACGACATTAGTTACCATTGCATTATTTCGTTTACAACAACAGAAAATGCGACTACTTATACTGATGAGCAGTATTTTATGGATTATTTATAGTTTATGGATAGGCTCTTTAGGAAGTCTGGCCATAGAAGTAACATTCGCCATAATTAATATTATTACAATTATCAAATTATCTAAAAAACAAACTGTGTGATGGGATATTTACTCGATTAATTCATTTTCCTATTTATTTCTTGCTGTATGTATGAAACAATTTAGCCATATAAGAATAAATTTTTTGAGGTAGTCAGTGATTGATAATGATGGCTACCGTCCAAATGTAGGAATAGTTATTTGTAACAGGTATGGTCAAGTACTTTGGGCTCGTCGTTATGGACAAAATTCTTGGCAGTTTCCTCAGGGCGGAATAAAACTAAACGAAACGCCTGAGCAGGCAATGTTTCGTGAATTAAACGAAGAAGTAGGATTATTACCTCAAGATGTAAAGATTCTATCCGTTACTAACGGTTGGTTGCGATATAAATTACCTAAACGAATGATACGTTGGGAAAATCAACCTGTTTGTATTGGTCAAAAACAGAAATGGTTTTTATTAGAATTGATATCTGATACTTCGGTAATTAATCTCAATAAGTCTTCAACTCCTGAATTTGATGATTGGAAGTGGGTTAGTTATTGGTACCCTATTCGTCAGGTTATTGCTTTTAAACGCGATGTTTATCGAAAAGCAATGAAAGAATTTTCATTGCCAGTATTTAGCATCCAATCCGAGGCGGAAGCACCAATAGCCAATGTTTCTAAAAAGAAACGATTTAACTTCTTTGCTCATAAACGAAAAAATAAACAGTGTATTAAAAAATGAATCAATACTTACAATTTCCTAACTTCAATCCAATTGCTTTTTCACTTGGCCCTATATCGCTTCATTGGTATGGTGCAATGTACTTATTTGGAGTGCTTGGGGCGCTTTATTTAGCCAAACGAAGAGCAAATAAACCTAATAGCCAATGGACAACACAACAAGTTGAAAATTTGCTATTCTGGGGTTTTTTAGGGCTTTTTATAGGTGGACGATTAGGCTATGTCCTTTTTTATAATTTTAACGTTTTTATCAAAGACCCAGTGATATTGTTTAAAGTCTGGGAAGGCGGTATGTCATTCCATGGCGGTCTAATCGGTGCAATTTGTGTTATTGCTATTTTCGCAAAAATGAACCATAAAACCTTTATGCAAGTGGCTGATTTTGTCGCTCCTTTAGTACCTATTGGTTTAATGTTTGGGCGATTTGGTAATTTTATCAATGGTGAACTTTGGGGACGAGTGACTCAATCTCATATTGGTATGTTATTCCCGACTTCCTCTCATGCTGATTTTATGTTTGTACAAACACATCCTGAATGGTTATCGCTCTATACTTCTCTTAATGGCATTTTACCAAGGCATCCTTCACAGCTTTATGAAATGATGTTTGAAGGAGTTGTTCTATTTATCATTTTGAATTTGTTCATTCGTAAAAACAGACCAACTGGCGCTGTTTCAGGACTATTTTTGCTTTGTTATGGTTTATTTCGATTTATAATCGAATTCTTTAGACAACCGGATGAGCAACTAGGACTATTTTTTAATATCATTAGTATGGGGCAAATTTTATGCCTACCAATGATTTTTGCTGGTATTTTATTTCTTTTTTATTCATATAGAGTTAACAAAAAGGCGACAACACGATGAAACAGTATTTAGCACTTATGCAAAAGATTTTAGCTGAAGGTACGCCTAAGTCAGATCGAACAGGAACTGGAACATTATCCATTTTTGGTCATCAAATGCGGTTTAATCTACAGGATGGATTTCCATTAGTCACTACAAAAAAATGCCATTTACGTTCAATTATTCATGAATTACTTTGGTTTTTAAAAGGTGATACAAATATTCAATATTTAAAAGATAATAAAGTGACCATTTGGGATGAATGGGCTGATGAGAATGGTGATTTAGGCCCTGTTTATGGAAAACAGTGGCGAGCGTGGACAGCACCAAATGGCCAGCATATTGATCAAATATCGCAATTAATCGATCAAATCAAAAATGATCCTGATTCAAGACGCCTAATAATTTCTGCTTGGAATGTTGGAGAATTAGATCAAATGGCGTTAGCTCCTTGTCATGCATTTTTTCAATTTTATGTAGTGGATGGAAAGCTTTCTTGCCAGCTTTACCAACGTTCTTGTGATGTGTTTTTAGGGTTACCATTTAATATTGCTAGCTATTCATTATTAATTCATATGATTGCTCAACAATGCAATTTAGATGTGGGTGATTTTGTTTGGACTGGTGGTGATACGCACTTATATTCAAACCATTTGGAACAAACTCATTTACAATTGAGTCGAACGCCTAGAGCGCTACCAAAACTTGCTATTAGACGTAAACCTCCAACAATTTTTGATTATGAGTTTGAGGACTTTGAAATTATTGGCTATGATCCTTACCCTGCAATCAAAGCACCCGTTGCGGTTTAAATTCTTGTAAAGAAGTTTCAGGAAAAGCCTACGTTTGAGTATAAAATTTTAAAAAATCTTAAGAACGAAGATCACAGCAACTAATTATATATTGTTGTGATCTGTTTAAACTATACCTTGTTAGATACATTAATGTAGGGAAGATCTTTCTAATTTTCTGCCCTTAAAATCAATATATAGTATATAATAATCAACTTTGTTATTAACAATAACTTAATCTTAATATGAGTCAAAATCAGGAAATTCGTCCTATCTTTACTAAACGCCTACTACACCCTCGTTACTGGTTAACGTGGTTTGGTATTGGTATCTTATATTTAATCGTTTTATTACCCTATCCAGTAATTTATCAATTAGGAAAAAGTTTAGGGTTGCTTTCAATGAAATTAATTGGTAAGCGTAAAGAGACAGCAAGACAAAACCTTAAACTTTGTTTTCCTGAAAAATCACAGCTTGAACGTGATCAATTGTTGCGGGGCAATTTTATTTCTACTGGATTGGCTATTTTCGAAACAGGGATGGCTTGGTTCTGGTCTGACAAAAGATTAGCTAAACATTCATCTATTGTCGGTGACCAATATATCAAAAATATACAACAATCAGGTCAAGGCGTTTTACTTATTGGAATTCATTTCCTAACATTAGAATTAGGGGCACGCATTTTAGGAATGAGTCATCCCGGTGTAGGTGTTTATCGACCAAATGATAATCTGGTAATGGATTATGTTCAGCTTAAAGGTAGACTCAAATCTAATAAATACATGTTAGATCGCTATAATACTAAAGGTATGATCCGCGCATTAAAAAATGGTGAGTTACTTTGGTATGCCCCTGATCATGATTATGGACCAAAAAATAGTGTCTTTGCCCCATTATTTTCAGTAGAAAAAGCAGCAACGACGATAGGTACACGTATATTGGTTAAATTAGGCCAACCCGCCATTATTCCATTTACACCTAAGCGTGAGGAAAATGGCCATTATACCGTGTATGTAACACCAGCGCTTGAAGGTTATCCTATTGATGATGATGTATTAGCTGCAACTTTTATGAATAAAGCTATTGAACAAGAAATTTTAAAAGCTCCAGAACAATATATGTGGTTACACCGACGATTTAAAACCCGTCCTAAGGGGGAAGCTCCTTTGTATACTAATGATGTTCAATCTGACTAAATCAATTATTTTTTTATAATGTCTGTTTGAAGAGTAAAAATACGAAATGCAAAAACTAAATAAAATTATTCTATACTGTCGCTGTGGATTTGAAAAAGAATGTGCTGCTGAAATCACAGATAGAGCTGCACAACTGGAAATATTTGGTTTTGCCAAAGTTATAGAAAATAGTGGTTATGTCACTTTTGAATGTTATCAAGACGATCAAGCGACAATACTGATAAAAAAACTTCCGTTTCGTACTCTAATCTTTGCTAGACAGATGTTTGTATCAGGTGATTTATTGACTGATTTACCAGCCAATGATCGGATCACTCCAATAATTAATGCATTATCGGGTTTGATCGATAACGCAGGAGATGTGCGCGTAGAAGTCGCTGATACCAATGAAGGTAAAGAACTAGCTGGATTTTGTCGTAAATTTACAGTACCACTTCGTCAAGCGCTACGAAGCAAACGTATTTTATTAAAAGTTGAAAATCCAAAAAAACCTGTTATTCATCTATTTTTTACAAGCAGTAATAGTTGTTATGTAGGTTATTCATTAAGTCAAAATAACTCACCTTTTTATATGGGGATCCCTAGACTAAAATTTCCTGCTGATGCACCAAGTCGTTCTACACTAAAATTGGAAGAGGCGTTCCATATTTTTATTCCTTATGAAGAGTGGGATGAACGCTTAAAAGGTGGTTTGAATGCAGTTGATTTAGGTGCTTGCCCAGGTGGTTGGACTTATCAACTAGTTAAAAGAAGTATGATGGTTTACGCCATTGATAATGGTCCAATGAATAACAAACTCATGGAAACAGGACAAGTTAAACATTATCGTGAAGATGGCTTTAAATTTACGCCTAAAAAACATAATATTTATTGGTTAGTTTGTGATATGGTTGAAAAACCGACCAAAGTGACGCAATTAATAGCTAAATGGGTGATTAATGGTTGGTGTCGAGAAACCATTTTTAATCTTAAATTACCAATGAAAAAACGGTATGAAGAAGTAAAACAAAATATAAAGTTACTCAATGACGAATTAAATAATAATCAAATCAATGTTCAAATTCAGGCCAAGCAGCTTTATCATGATCGTGAAGAAATTACTGTTCATGTGCAACGAATTTGGGGATAGTAAATAACAAGAGAGTGGGTGTATGAATTTAAAAATTTTCTTTTATTCAATATTAATGTCTATATTATTGACATTTTTAACTGGATGTCCGGGTAATCAATCGCAACTTAGTGATTATGATGGAACTAAAAGTTCTAGTTATTATCTATCGCTAGCGGATGAAAGTTCTGGAAATGCTAAAACCAATTGGCAATTACTAGCTATTCAGGCATTAATTAAAGAAAATAAAGTTTCTCAAGCAAAAGATTTGTTATCTCAAATATCCTCTGATCTTAATGATGAACAACAGAAAGAAAAATTATTGTTGCAAGGTGAAATTGCAGTAAAATTGAAAAAACCATTTAATATTAAAAAGTTAACAACTGATGGGTTAACCAATTCACAATTATACCGTTACTACTCTATTAAATTAAGTTTGGATGAAAAAAATAGAGATATCAATGGTCAAGCTCATGATTATATTGAACTAGAAAAATATACTCCAGAAAAACAGAAAAACCAAATATTACATAATACATGGAAATTTTTTAGTAAATTAAATACCAAACAAGTTAATACCATTTTAGTTTATGAAAATGAAGTAACTTTACAAGGATGGATTAATTTAGCGGATGCTTATAAAAGTAATAATATAGAACCAAAAACACAAGAAGATGATACGCCTGAAATTATTGCAGAGAAAGTACAAAAACAGAACGAATTATTAAAACAGGCGGTAAAAGATTGGTTACTACAATATCCAGATCATCCCGCTAAAAATATTATTTCTGTATTAACAGGAGAACAAGCATTAAATGTTGATGATGTTAATGCTAAAAAAGTGGCATTATTATTACCACTAACAGGATCATCACGTCTTTTTGGTGATACTATTCGACAAGGTTATTTTGATGCAATTAAATTTTTCCCAAAAGAGCCACAACAAAATGTAGTTTTACTTGATACAACAAGTGCTGATATGGATGCTCTTATAAGTCAAGCTAAAGAACAAAATGTTGAGTTGATCGTTGGTCCTTTACTGAAAGATGAAGTGATTAAGATTAAACAATTGGCACCGTCTTTACCTGTTTTAGCCTTGAATAAAGTGGATAATAGTTCAGTTACACCGAATAAAATGTGTTATTTCGCATTATCACCAGAAGATGAAGCACAAGATGCGGCAGATCATATCTATGCACAAAACAAATTAAAGCCACTCTTGCTGGTTCCGCAAAATGATCTCGGTAAACGTGTAGCTCAAAGTTTTGCTAAAAAATGGTCTGAATTATCATCTAACAGTTCACAAGCTTATGTACAATATTTTGGCAATAAAAGTACATTAAGTTCTGGTATGAATCGTAATGTAGGAATAAAACTTACTGGAACCCCTATTTTAACCGATTATACAGAAGATCAATCTGACAATTTTGATGCTGTCTATATTTATGCTTCATACGATGAATTAACTCTTATAAAACCAATGATTGATATGGCAGCCGGTAAATCAGTAGGTAATTCATCTTCACTTATGATCTACACTAGCTCCAAAAGTCATGTAGCTAATGCTTCGGATGATTTTAATTATGATATGAATCAAACTGAATATGCTGAAATTCCAATGATCGTTAATTCTTCTGATCAAATGTCAGAAATCATCCCTAATAATATCCAAAAAAATTATTCATTATTTCGTTTATATGCGATGGGGATAGATGCTTGGAGACTTGCAAATCGCTTTAATCAAATGAATTCCAATCAAACTAACTTTTTAAATGGTATGACGGGTAAATTATCGACCAAGGATCAATGTGAAGTCACTCGTGCTTTATCTTGGCAACAATATATTCATGCATTATCCCGATCTAATTCAGAAGAATAACAAAAAAATTGGCAAGCATTACGAAGATATTGCTTGCCAGTATTTACTAAAACAAGGGCTTTCATTTATTGCTCAAAATAGTCAATATCGTTTAGGTGAAATTGATTTAATTATGCGTGATAAACAATGTCTCGTTTTTGTTGAAGTACGTTATAGAAAAAATGCCAATTTTGGTAATGCCGAAATGACCGTAACATCAAGTAAACAAAATAAAATCAAGCAAGCGGCACAACTCTGGATGTTATCAGAAAATATGAATATTGATGATACAGAATTCAGATTTGATATTTTTGCTATTACGGGCAAAAACCAAAAATGGATTATTAATGCGTTTTAATTTTTAGGTGAAAAACGTGCAAGATTTAATAAAAAATTATTTTACTGAAAGTATTCAAACTCAAATTGTAATGGCTGAGTCTTTAGGGACATCAATTGAAAAAGCAGCAAGCATTATTGTTCAAGGTTTACTTAATGGTAATAAAATTATGAGTTGTGGTAATGGCTCATCAGCGGCAAATGTACAAAGTTTTACTTCTCGATTAATAACCAGTATTAATATAGAAAGACCCAGCATACCCGCTATGGCTTTGGTGTCTGATAATGTATTATTAAGTGCAATTGCCAACCATGAAGAAGTCTATGCTCGCCAAATACAAGCTTTAGGGCAGCAAGGTGATATTTTGATCGTATTGACTTGCCAAGGTAACAGCCGTTCGATTATTCGCGCTGTTCAAGAAGCGGTGATTAAAGATATGAAAATTGTAGCTTTAACTGCTTTTGATGGTGGTGAAGTTATCGGTTTACTTGGTCAAAATGATATTGAAATAAGAGTTCCATCTTATAAAAAAGTAATGGCATATGAAATGCATGCTATGATTTTAAATTGTTTATGCCAATTAATTGAAAATACTTTGTTTATTCAACATGAATAAGTTGAAATAAAAACGGTATAGTCCTGCATTAATAACGAATTTTATGCTATAATTACAAGCTATTTTGATGACCTAATTTAATAAGAGAATATGGTGTTATGACCGAACTAGCCAAAGAAATAACCCCCGTTAATATTGAAGATGAGCTAAAATCCTCTTATCTTGACTATGCAATGTCTGTCATTGTCGGGCGTGCTTTACCTGATGTACGCGATGGCTTAAAACCGGTCCATAGAAGGGTCCTTTTTGCCATGCATGAAGCTGGATACGATTGGAATAAACCTTATCGAAAATCTGCTCGTGTTGTTGGGGATGTTATTGGTAAATACCATCCACATGGTGACTTTGCTGTTTATGAAACGATCGTACGTATGGCACAGCCATTTTCATTACGTTATATGTTAGTTGATGGTCAAGGAAACTTCGGTTCTGTTGATGGTGATTCGGCTGCGGCAATGCGTTACACTGAAATACGTATGCAAAAGTTCGCAGGTGCGTTATTGACTGATCTCGATAAAGAAACGGTTGATTTCTCGCCGAACTATGACGGCTCTGAAATGATCCCTGATGTATTGCCAACGCGTATTCCTAATTTGCTAATAAATGGTTCTTCAGGTATTGCGGTTGGTATGGCAACAAATATCCCTCCTCATAATTTATCTGAAGTCATTAATGGTTGTCTTGCTTTTATTGAAGATGAAAATATTTCAGTTGATGGATTAATGGAACATATCCATGGACCTGACTTTCCAACTGCTGCTTTAATTAATGGTCGAAAGGGTATTGAAAATGCCTACCGAACTGGACGTGGTATTATCTATATTCGTTCTAAAGCAACTATTGAAGTTGATGATCATAGTGGGCGTGAAACAATCATTGTTAATGAAATTCCGTATCAAGTTAACAAGAAAAAACTGATCGAGAAAATAGCTGAATTAGTTAAAGACAAAAAAGTTGAAGGTATCTCGGCGCTACGCGATGAATCTGACAAAGATGGGATGCGTATTGTTATTGAAATTAAACGAGATGCTGTCGGTGAGGTTGTATTAAATAACTTATTCTCATTGACACAATTGCAAGTCTCATTTGGTATCAATATGGTAGCCTTACACAAAGGGCAACCTAAACTTCTAAATTTACGTGAGATGATTGAAGCCTTTGTGCTTCATCGACGTGAAGTGGTAACTCGTAGAACTATCTATGAATTACGTAAAGCTCGTGAAAGAGCGCATGTTTTAGAAGGGTTAGCTATTGCGCTTGCCAATATTGATCCTATTATTGAATTAATTCGCGCAGCCTCAACTCCAGTTGAAGCTAAAAGCAAATTATTAGCTCAAGCTTGGCAGCTTGGTAATGTAGCAGCAATGCTCGAAAAAGCGGGTAATGATGCGGCTCGACCAGAAGATTTAGCGCCAGAATTTGGTATTCGCGATGGTTATTATTACCTATCAGAAGCCCAAGCCCAAGCTATTTTAGATCTTCGTTTACATCGATTAACGGGTCTAGAACATGAAAAGATTTTGGATGAGTATAAACAGTTACTGATTCAAATTAGTGAGTTACTACACATTTTAGCAAGTCCAGAACGCTTAATGGAAGTGATTCGTGAAGAGCTTGAAGCGGTTCGTGATCAATTCCAAGATGCAAGAAGAACTGAAATTACAGCAAGCAGTGCTGATATTAATATTGAGGATCTTATTGCTCAAGAAGATGTTGTTGTAACTCTCTCACACCAAGGCTATGTAAAATATCAGCCTTTATCTGATTACGAAGCTCAACGTCGAGGTGGCAAAGGTAAATCTGCAACTAAAATCAAAGAAGAAGATTTTGTTGAAAAATTACTTGTAGCGAATACCCACGATACGATTCTTTGTTTCTCAAGCCGTGGTCGTTTATATTGGATGAAAGTTTATCAACTACCTGAAGCAAGTCGAGGTTCACGTGGTCGTCCAATTATTAATTTATTACCACTTGAAGCAGGTGAACGTATTACCGCGATCCTACCTGTTCGAGAATTTGATGACGAACACTGTGTATTTATGGCTACAGCACAAGGTACCGTTAAGAAAACTTCACTAATTGAATTTAGTCGTCCAAGAAGTGGTGGTATTATCGCTATTAATTTACGTGATGATGATGAATTAATCGGTGTAGATCTAACAAGTAATGAAACGTCTGATACTGTTGATGATGAACTCAATGATGATGTAATTGTTGATGAGACTGATAATGATGAAGAGGTCTCTCAAATCTTTAATACAGAAGACATTATGTTGTTCTCCGCTAACGGTAAAGTGGTTCGCTTCCCAGCCAATAAAGTTCGCTGCATGGGACGAACTGCGACAGGTGTTCGAGGTATTAAATTAGAAGACGATGATAAAGTCGTATCACTGATTGTTCCACGAGAAAATGGCGCGATTTTAACTGCAACGCAAAACGGCTATGGTAAACGTACACAACAAGAGTTATACCCAACCAAATCACGAGCGACAAAAGGTGTTATTTCTATCAAAGTGAGTGAAAGAAATGGTAAAGTCGTTGGTGCTGTTCAAGTTGATGAAACAGATCAAATCATGTTAATCACTGATGCAGGAACGCTTGTACGTACACGTGTTTCGGAAGTAAGTATTGTCGGTCGAAATACACAAGGAGTTATGCTGATTCGTACAGCAGATAACGAAAAAGTCGTTGGATTACAGAGAATAGCCGAAACTGAGGATGAGGAAAGTGAATCCGATCTTTCTCAAGAAGATGAACGACAGAGTTCAGCTTCGGAGTCCGAAGAATAAGTTTTAATTATCAAAAAGGATTAGTTATAACTAATCCTTTTTTATTTATAATATCCAGAAAAGGAATAGTATTAAATGTCATTTTTAATAAAGAAAATCTTAACAAATCTTGCATGGCAAATTTTAATTGCTTTGATACTAGGTGTAGCGGTGGGCGCTTATTTATTTGAACTTTCTGTCCCAAGCCATCCTTTACATTCATATTATCAATTTTCGATAGTTAATATTTTTCAACCAGCTGGTGATATCTTTATTCGTTTAATTAAAATGATTGTATTACCTATTATACTCAGTACGCTCACTTTAGGTATTGCAGGTATTGGTGGTTCAAAAAGATTAGGGACATTGGGTTTTAAAACTATTCTCTATTTTGAAATTATTACAACGATTGCCATCTTACTAGGGCTTTTCTGGGGAAATATTTTTGCACCGGGTGCGGGAATTGACTCTACAACCTTAGCAACGAGCGATATTAGTAAGTATACTAAAGCCGCAGAAGAATTGAGCGGAAAACCTCATGGCTTAATTGTTATGATATTAGATATGATTCCAGCTAATATCTTCAAAGCTATGAGTGATGGCGCTGTTTTACCTGTTATCTTCTTCTGTGTCTTTTTCGGTTTAGGTTTAATGTCATTACCAGACAAACAACGTGAACCATTTGTTTTCTTCTTAAAAGTTGTATCTGACACCATGTTTAAAGTAACGAACATGATTATGCGCTACGCACCAATTGGTGTTTTCGCTTTAATTACTGTAACCGTTGCTAAATATGGATTTGCATCTCTTCTGCCGTTGTTTAAATTAATTTTCACTGTTTATTCAGCTATGATTATTTTTACATTGGTGGTATTAGGACTTGTATGTAAACTTTGTAAATTTAATATTTTTACCCTACTAAAAATATTAAAAGAAGAGTTGGTTATCGCATTTTCAACAGCGAGTTCTGAAACTGCATTACCAAAAATTATTGAAAAGATGGAAGCATACGGTGCGCCAAAGGCGATCACAAGTTTTGTTATTCCAACAGGTTATTCATTTAATCTTGATGGCTCAACGCTTTATCAAAGTATTACGGTTATCTTTTTGGCTCAGCTATTCCATATAGATTTAACCATTTTAGATCAGATTATTATTGTTATAACATTGATGATTGCCTCTAAAGGTATAGCTGGCGTACCGGGTGCTTCAATCCTTGTTTTATCTGCAACCCTAGGCAGTGTGGGTATTCCGCTTGAAGGTATTGGTTATATTATGGGCGTAGAGCGTATTTTAGATATGGGTAGAACGGTTGTTAATGTTGTTGGTAATGCATTAGCAGCGATTGTTATTGCTCGTTGGGAACATGTTTTTGATGATAAAAAAGCAAAAGCATACGAACAACAATATTTGAAATAATAGATTAACTACTTTCTTAAAAAGCTTCAGTTTTTACTGAAGCTTTTTTGTTTAAAGATATTAATAAATAATTGACTTCACTGGGCAGATATAATTAAGAATGATATTAATCATTAATATCTAAAATAAATAGTGAACCTTTTGTTCATTACAGATGAAAAAAATATGCCTATATTGATTACAACTAATATTAAAAGCATATCTTTATTAAAGATATAAAAAAACCCAGCATTTGCTGGGCTTTTTATTTATTAGATAACTATTTAATTTTAGCTTCTTTATAAATAACATGCTGACGAACAACGGGATCGTATTTTTTGATTTCCATTTTCTCAGGCATAGTTCTTTTATTTTTGCTAGTGGTATAAAAATGACCTGTACCAGCAGAAGAAACTAATCTAATTTTTTCGCGTACACCTTTAGCCATGATATGGTTTCCTTATTAGTACTTTTCACCACGGGCACGAAGTTCAGCTAAAACTGCATCAATACCCTTTTTATCGATAGTTCGCATACCTTTAGCAGATATACGCAATTTTACAAAACGTTTTTCGCTCTCAACCCAGAAACGGTGAGTTTGAAGATTTGGTAGAAAACGACGTTTAGTAGCATTCATCGCATGAGAACGATTATTTCCTACTAAAGGACCTTTTCCTGTTACTTGGCATACTCGTGACATGTCAATAATTCTCCGAAATTTCTATGCTTAAGCCTTGGGCGTAATATGTTAATGGAATTAACCTCGTCAGGCTTTTAGTTTGCTGCAGTTCTATCTGAGAAGCAGTCTAACCTCTCACACTACACCCACAATAATGAGGTAGCGAAGTATACGCTGTTATACGCAAATTCTCAAGCATTATCTTATTTAAGCTTAAAATAAGTTTATATAAATATAGTTCACATAAAACCCAAATTGAGATAGAAAGTGCCGTGATGGATTTGGCTTCGATCTATTATGGTATAGACATTATAACAAGAGTACTCATTCTTGAAGAGTTTAATGTTGCTCACCTTATCATAAATAAAAACTATCAGAAAAGAGATATTTTTATAGCCACAATGAAAAATAGACCTTTATTACCCACAGAGCAAAAGTTTTATTGCTTTCTAATTGAACATATCTTAATTAAATATAATGACAATGCTATTTTGGTGGAGCTTGGAAAATTATCTTACTATTTGATGTGTCAAAAATATTAGCTTGCGACGGTGAATAATTAAAAAGTTAAACTCTGCTCAAAATATTCTATTAATAGAGTAGGTATTATTTTTTATATATTTAACAAATTATTATAAAACAAAATGTTAACTTTACCTGTGATTTTAGAAAAAATGATTTAATTTTATAATAAATGTGTTTTAATAATTAGGACGAAGATTTTATTTATTCCTTTTGATTTTCCAACTTTCAAGGAGATTATATGAGCCAGTTTCAGCCATATAGCATATACGGCATTATCGGTTATCCTTTAGGACACAGTATGAGTCCACTTATTCATACTACATCATTTCAAGATTATGGTATTCCTGCTGTATTAGTACCATTTCCTACTCCTCCGGAAGAAATTCCAACATTATTTAAATCGGTAAGATTATTAAATATACGTGGATTATGTGTCACTATCCCACATAAACAAACCATTATTCCTTATTTAGATGAAGTAACTGAGCATGTAAAAAAAGCGGGAGCAGCGAATTTAGTTTATTGGGATGGCGACAAGCTTTGCGGTGACAATACTGATATTGTTGGTTTCATGGAGCCACTTAGAGCGAAAGATTTGCCTGCTGAATACAAAAAGGTTTTATTACTTGGGGCAGGCGGTGCCGCACGAGCTGCCGTTGTTGGTTTACAAGATCTTGGTTATACCGATATTACTGTAACTGACATTGTTGATGATTTACCTCAATCATTAGCTAAAGAGTTCAATCTTAAAACCGTTGCATGGCAAGATCGAAATAAAGTAGAAGCGCAAATAATTATTAATTCGACTCCATTAGGTATGACAGGTAAATTTGAAGATCAAACACCTTATGAACAAGCATGGTTTAAAGGTAAAGGTATTGCGTACGATATCGTTTATACGCCATATAATACTCGCTTCAGACAAGAAGCTGAAAAAGCAGGTTGGGAGTCAATTTCCGGTCGAGAAATGTTTATTGGGCAAGCGAATGCACAATTTAAAATTTGGACGGGTAAAGATCTTTCTGAACGGGCAAAACAAGCCGTAATTGATGCCCTAGCAGGTAAATAATAAATAAAAGTATATACATCTAATTTAAATTAGATGTATTGCTGATATCTATACGTTTAACTTTTTTAAATTCTTTATATAAATAAATGATATCGGTGTCATATGTAAAGTTACTGTATAAGTAAAAATACGATAAGGAGGAGTATTTATGACTAACTTAGAATTGCAAGCGTATCGTCGTTTCCTAATGTTAAAAGTGTCTGAGGCAAGTGAATATATTGGTAAAACTGATGCTAGTACATGGCATAATTGGGAAAAAGGTACTGTTCCTGTTCCCCAATATGTTGTTACCGCAATGCAAGAATTGAAAAAATTCCGAACTGATAAAATAAATATTATTATTAATAGTATTAATGATCGTGTTGGTAGTAATACTATTCGCTATTTTATGACCTATGAAGAGTTCAAAAAAGTCAATCCAGAACTTGATATCATTCAGTGGCGATTACATCAATCTATTGCGACAGAGTTATATTTTCGTGGTTTAGAAAAATTGTGTTAACAAAAATTAATACAACCACCATTTAAGTTAGAGATATTTTTAATAAAGTGTAAATTATTTTTTACAAGTAAATATTAAAATTTATTTATATATTTCATAAAAATCAATTGCTTTTAAAAATATATAATAATATGTAAAAAAAATATTGCAAAATTTAAAGTGAATCACTAGCATAGACGGTATATTCTGTAAGCTGTAAATTTTAAAGGACAGGACTCAATATGAATAATACTATTTTTTTAGTAGGCGCCAGAGCCGCTGGCAAAACGACAATGGGAAAAATGCTTGCAAATAAGCTATCGTTTTCTTTCATTGATACAGATTGCCATTTGCTTGAAACTACTCAAAAAACAGTAGCTGAAATTGTTGAAAAAGAAGGTTGGGAAGGCTTTAGAGCCAGAGAAAGCCAGATTTTAATCGATACAACTAAGCCAAATCGAGTCATTGCTACAGGTGGAGGAATGGTACTGGCCGATCACAATCGCCATTTTATGAAACAAAATGGTACTGTCATTTTTTTATCAGCTACAGCTGCAACATTAGCAGCACGTTTAATGAAAGATCCTAATGTTGCTCAGCGTCCATCATTGACGGGTCTATCCATTGTTGATGAAATGGAAAAAGTGTTGGCAGAGCGGTTACCGTTATATCATGATGCAGCACATCATATAGTTAATGTTGAACAGGATGAAGCTCTAATACTTAATAATATACTTCATATGTTGCAAAATTAATCTAATATCCTTTTATTAAATACCACTTAAAGAGTGGTATTTTTTATTAATGATAAATAAAAATAATAAGTTAGAAACTTATAAAAACATCTATTGATGAGTTCGACTTTTATTCAATATTATTCTAATTTTATTTATACCTAATTTAGAAACTATAGATAAATATAAAAAACGAGAAGTTTAATAATAAATTTGGCGTAATCGTTTACAGATGAATATTTATATATTGAATACAACCAAATGCTCAAAAATTTAATTTTACATATGGAGTATCACAAATGGATAATCGAAAAATTAATTCTTATGGAATTGTCGGATCTATTTATGCCAATTATATTATTCAAAGTATTGCATTGATTGTGATTATGCAATTTTCTCAAGATCTTACAAAGCAGCTTAATACCGATTTGCTTGGTCTTGGCTATGTTGCTTCAGGTATAGGTATTGGCAAGATTTTTTTAATGTTTGCAGGTGGAATACTATCGGATAAATTTGGAAGAAAACTCTTTATCTATCTGGGCATGGCTTGCTATGCGATCTTCTTTATTGGCATGACTTTCTGTACCAATATTCATATCGCTTTTTGTCTTGCAATTGCCGTGGGGGCAGGCAATTCTTTTTTAGATACCGGTTCAATGCCTGCTTTGACCGAGTGTTTTCCTCGTTCAGCGGGTTCTGCAAGTGTCCTCATTAAAGCATTTATTTCTATTGGAACGCTAATTCTTCCATTTATTGTTACCTTTTTTAATACAAACGAAATATGGTATGGTTGGGCGTTTCTTGGCTTTACGGCTTATTTAGTTATTAATGGTTTAATTCTATTTCCTCAAAATTTTCCTAACAAAGATACCGCAATAAAAGGTAATGGCGGTACTGAAGATTATTTCAAAGCTAAACCAAAGTTTGAATTTGAAGGCATTTTATTAATCCTTATGGGATTCACCACCACAGCAACATTTGTCATAATTTTACAGTGGTTACCAACCATTGCGATTAATGGGGTTAATATGAGCGATCTTGAAGCTAAACAATTGATTAGCTACTATAGCACCGCATCAATTATCTCAGTCTTTGTAACGGCATTTATCGTTAAACATTTATTAAAACCTATATTTTGTATCATTATTTTACCTTTACTGTCGGCAATAGTATTAATGCTATTTTACTTTAATATTTCACCTATGATGTGTGTTATCGCTGCAATTGGTATGGGTTTTACGGCAGCCGGTGGCGTGCTTCAATTAACTCTAGTTGTTATGCAGCAATTGTTCCCAACACGCAAAGGTATAGCGGTCGGCTGTATGTATACTTTTAGTGGATTATCCTTTATCGTTATTCCGCTTATCGTTCCAAAATTGGCTATGTATGATGTAAGTTATGCTATTTTGATCGACTTCTTTATCGCCCTAGCAAGTGTCATACTTGGCTCTATTGTCCTTTATCGATTTAAACAAGTAATTGATATGACAAAAATATAAAACAAAATATTAATAAATTTTTTTAAAAATAATTACTAATAATCAAAAAATGAATGTTTATAGGAAATAATAGGTGTCTAAATAAATATTTAGGCACCTAAATTTGTTTATATATGAACTATTTTGTGCACGGAATGGGAGCCATCATTCTTGGGCTAAATATTGATTATTTAGCTGCACAATTTAACCCAGAGCTTACCTATTTATTTAATATTGCAAAAGATTCATTAACGCAGAACAAATTGGATTAGTCTGTGAAGCTAAACAAAATGTTTATAATGTCATGATGGGGCTAGGTGTTGGCCGATTATTAGTATTATTTATCATGGGGACTCTCTCAGGTAAATTTGGACGTAAACCATTTATCGTTTTAGGTGGTCTATTTTATATAGGATTCTTACTTGGTATTTTAGTTAGTCCAAATGTACAAATTGCTTTTATGTTTGCAATTTTAGGTGGCATAGCCAACTCAACATGAGATTTGGGTACTTATCCTGCTTTGATGGAAGCATTTGCAAAATCACCGGGTTCGGCGTCAATTTTAATTAAAGCAGCCATTGCCTCAGGTCGTCAATCTGTACTACCAATTATTATGGACATTATCATAGCTAACTAAGGTTATTATGGTTGATCATTTATACTGTGTTGTATTATTTTAGGATTGAATGCATTAATTGTATTAAAAATGCTATTTCCAAATTATAAAATTACTCCAGAGGAAAAAGAGAAAGACCTACAAACGCTTGAAAACCAAACGCCGATATTAAAACAAAAAGCTAATTTTTATATTGAAGGTTTATGCTTTATTGTTATTGGTTTTACATCGACAGCAACATTTTATTTAGTCTCATCTTGTTTAAAAGATTTTTCACAAACGGTTGCTGGTATGGATTAATCTGGGGCGGTTCAGGCATTTTCATCATACGGCATTGGTACATTAGCAGTGTATTTTTAACCTCAATTTTAGTAAAAAGTCTGGTAAGACCTGTTTATATTGTTGTCCTATACCCATTACTTTCAACCTTAATGTTAATTATTCTATATAGCTACCAACACCAATGATGTGTATTATCGCTGGTTTCGTGCTTGGTTTCACTGCAGCAGGTGGTGTATTGCAGTTAGCATTAACCACAATGGCCGAATTTTTCCCATCGGGTAAAGGAAAAGTATTGGGGATTTTCTTTACATCATTGAGTGTTGCAACAGCCGTGATACCATTTTTCATTGGTTGGATATCAACAAATTTAGGTTTGTATCATGTTATGCTTAGCGATGCAATTATTGCTGGTTTAGGGACATTATTAGCGGTAGTTGTATTAATCCGTTACCGAAAAATATTTAATATTCCTAAAAGAGCAGATAAAGATAATTATTCATTTAACAAAATACTCTGATATTAAGAGCATGCCGTTATTGGTATGCTCTTTTTTTTATATTTACTAAATAAACCACATTTGAAAAATTAATTATTTCAAATTGATAATTTAAGTTTTTTATTTTTATATTAGTAAAAATCCCTTTCTGAATTATTTTTTAAAAACTGCTTGCGATCAAAATAAAAACACATAAAATTACATAAATAATGAATAAATATTCAATGATGAAAGGTTGTGAAGATGAAAGAGCGTACAACAGAGTTAGTTGAAGGTTTAAGACATTCAGTGCCTTATATAAATGCCCATCATGGTAAAACATTTGTGATTTTACTTACTGGAGCGGTTCTAAAAAGTGATAATTATTCAAGTATCATCAGTGATATTGGTTTGCTTTATAGTCTAGGAATTAAACTCGTTATTGTTAATGGTGCACGTAATCAAATTGATGCGTCGTTAAAAAATCATAACATTACGCCTAAATATCATAAAAATACCCGTATCACTGATGCCGCGACATTGGATGTCATCAAGCAAGTTACAGGCCTATTGCAGCTCAACATTACCGCAAGTTTATCAATGAGTTTAAATAATACACCATTACAAGGCGCTCATATTAGTGTCGTTAGCGGTAACTTTGTCATTGCTCAACCATTGGGGGTTGATGACGGAGTTGATTATTGTCATACAGGTAAAATTCGTCGCATAAATAACGAAGCCATCGAAGAACAATTAGAGCGTGGCTCCATTGTATTACTTGGTCCTGTAGGCGTTTCGGTAACAGGCGAAAGTTTTAATTTAGCATCTGAAGATGTCGCTGCTGAAGTCGCTATTCGCTTAAAGGCCGATAAACTAATTAGTTTTTGCGCAGAACAAGGTGTTCTCGATGAAAATGGTCGAGTTATTACCGATCTTTATCCTATAGATGCGGATAATTATGTAAATAATAAAGAGCAACAAGGTAAACATTTATCAAGTGAAGCACGTTTTTTACGGGCAGCCTCTAAAGCATGCCGTTGTGGAGTTAGACGAAGCCATTTAGTTAGTTATTTAGTTGATGGCTCTATTTTACAAGAACTCTTTTCCCGTGATGGTATTGGAACACAAGTTTCGATGGAACATTCAGAACAGATTCGCTCTGCAACCATTAATGATATTGGTGGCATATTAGAACTCATCCGACCATTAGAAGAACAAGGTGTATTAGTTAAGCGTTCACGTGAACAATTAGAGATGGAAATTGATAAATTTACCATTATTGAACGTGATAATATGACGATTGGTTGTGCTGCTCTTTACCCTTATCTAGAAGAAAAAATGGGTGAAATGGCTTGTGTCGTAATCCATCCTGATTATCGTAATTCATCTCGTGGTGATTTATTGATTGAAAAGATCATGGAAAGTGCAAATAACTTAGGGTTAAAAAAAATATTTGTATTAACTACCCGTAGTATTCACTGGTTTAGAGAAAAGGGTTTTAATCCAGCAGAAGTGGATGATTTACCAATTAAAAAGAAACAACTCTATAATTATCAAAGAAATTCAAAAATATTAATGTTTAATATTGAATGACATAATCATTAAAAAGTCTGCTTATTCGGCAGACTTTTAACCAATCATGAATATTTAACTTAATAAAAGCGAAAACGCTTTTAGTGCTAGTTAAACAATTTCACTACAAATTCGGTAATCAATGACAAACTGGTAAAGTCAGGATCGGCAAATGTAACGCCTTCTACACCAAGAAATGCAAAAAGAGGTAACGCTAGGGCAGGTAATATACATAACAATAGCCCATTGATAAAAGCAGCAATTATTGCACCTCGTGCTCCGCCAGTTGAATTACCAAAAATAGCCGCGGTTCCACCTGTAATAAAGCTTGCCATAATTCCTGGAATAATAATGGGTAAGCCAACAAAAGGAAAAACAACAACACAGGCTATTTCCGTGAAGAAACTCACAATAAAACCGACCAATACACAATTGGGTGCTTTATCAAATAACACCATAGGGTCGACAGCGGGTACACAACCGGGTGCGACAACTTGAGCAAATCCTTTAAAAGCAGGAATAATTTCTTCAGTAAAAATGGCTACCCCTTTTTTAGCAATATATAAACCGCCTGCAAAAATAGCTGATTGTTCCAGTGCAAAAATAATGAACGTGTTATTTTTAAGAATATCTTTTAAATAATCAGCAGAAGAAAACGCGCCAGATAAACATAGTAAGACAAACATGGTAATAAAAGTCGCCACATCAGACTGTCTTAAAAAGCTAAAACGATCGTTTATTTTGATATTTTCAATATCATTTTTTTTATTTCCTAACAATGAACCTAAATAAGAACCTATCAAATATGAGATAGTCCCTGCATGAGCAATACAATAATCATTATTACCTATTATTTTACGGCTGAATTTAGAGAGTAAAGTTGGAAATATCGCCATATAAAGCCCAATAATAATTGCGCCAGTAGCAACAATTATATAGCCATTATAGCCCATACCCTGTAATACGGCAGTGAACGAAAATGCCATAAATAGCACTAAATGCAATGATAAATAAATCGATTTAAAGCGAGTAAATCTTGCTAATAGCAGATTAATGATCATCGCAAAAAAGAGGATAAAAGCAGCGCTTGTGCCAAGTGATTCCATTGTCAATGCGGTAATGGCTTCATTACTTGGTACTACGCCATGCATTCCAAATGCGTGAGTAAACATGTTACTAAACATAATTAACACACCACCCAAAATTTTTCCGCCAGTCTTAATTAACACAAATCCAATAAATGAAAGTAGCGTTCCAGTAATAATTTTAGAAATTTTTGCTCTCTGTAATACCAGACCGATAAAAGCTACTAATGCAATAATGATAGCTGGTTGACCAAATATATTTAGAAAAAGCTCCATGTTTCTACTCCAAAACCTAATAATAAAATTATAAATCATTATAAGTGAAACGCTATTTCATTTTGTGTTTTGGATCACAAATTAGCAAATGTAATAAAAAAATAATTAATTATAAGCAACTATTTATCTTAATTAAGGATGATTAATTGACCTTTTTTAGATAACACTTACTTGAGTTTATTCATGTTAATCTGTAAAAATAATTCAGGAGTCTATACCATTTCATTAAGTTTTGAATATGAGAAAAGGATTATAAGATAAAAAAGTTGATAAAGATGTTATCACCATACTTTTTAATTCAAAGTTATTTCTGGCAGTGACCATTATCCCTACAGTTGTCAGCAACTATTTTATTGATTGTCTTTTTTAGATAACTCTTACTTGAGTTTATTAACGTTTATCTGTAAAAATAATTCAGGAGTCTATACCGTTTCATTAAGTTTTGAATATAAGAAAAGGATTATAAGATAAAAAAGTTGATAAAGATTCACTATACTTTTTAATTCAAAGTTATTTTAGGCAGTGACATTATTCTTCATTGTTGTCAGCAAATATCCCAATTGATTGTTTTTTAGATAACACTTACTTGAATTTATTCATGTTTATCTGTAAAAATAATTCAGGAGTCTATACCGTTTTATTAAGTTTTGAATATATGAAATGAGCGTTACCTGTTTTGATTGTCGATTTAATATTTTATATCAAAACAGGTAACGCCCTCCGTTGTTAGCTTTTTATCCAGTTCAATCTAAACTAACACATTAAATTATTATTACTTAGTTATTTTACTGCCCTTTTCTTTAATAATATCTGCTCCTTTTTCTACCTTAATTGTCGTTTTACTGAACTCTACGGAGGCATTACGAATTTTAAAACCAAGTTCAGATTCAATATTAATGTTAGAAAATTTGATATTATCAAATGGTTTTTCAGGGGTTCCAATGATAAAACCTGCATAATTGGTTTTACCTTTAACTGTAAGATTATTAAAGCTTATGTTATTAAAGTAAGGTGTTTCGTTTTCTTTATACTCTTTCGGTTGTTCATTATCAGCAGGATAGATTTGGTCGCCTAGCATAAATCCACCTGCAAATTCGCCTTCTTGCAATGCTTTAATTCTCGCATCTTTAGTTGTTGGTCCTCCTTTATAATAAGCTGACAGTACAATTGGTGTTTTTACATTAATCATTGTGTTGTTGTTATATTGAATATCTTTGACTTCGCCACCTTTACCTCGAGGAGATTTTATTCGAATACCATACATTGCATCGGTGAAAGTATTATTTTCAGCAAGCAGATTACTCACGCCACCATTTGTTTCTGAGCCAATAGATAACCCACGCCCAAGCATAAAGTTATTATCAGCAATATAAAAATCATGGCTAAGGTTGTTTACGGTCGCTTTGATTGCAACGTGATCATCGCCAACACTAATATTGTTTTTGGTAATACTGACTCTTCTACTATTCATTGGATCAATTGCATCAGTATTTTGCCACCAAGCAGGAGCGGATATGGTTGTTTTGTTAATCGTAATATCTTCTACATTTTTAAAAACGATATGAAAACTTGGTGAATTCTGTATAGTGACGCCTTCAATTAAGATATTATTCGCGTCTTTAAATAAAAGTAAACGTGGACGATTTGTTGGTCCTTTTTTTCCTGCCTTACGAGTCTCCGCGCGATATTTTTCTAAAAGCGTTGAACCCTGTCCATCAATAATACCTTCACCAGTGATAGCAATATTCTTTTCTTCTGCAATATTAATAAAGCCAATCCATTGTTCAGCCAATGGCAATGATTTAGCCGAGCTTGACCATTTTTGTTGCTTTTCTGTGGGATGATAAGCACTCTCTTCAGCAGAAGCTTGTAAAACAGCACCTTTTTCTAAATGAAATTCAATGTTACTTTTTAAAAAAAGGGGTTCTGATAAGTAATAACCCTCAGGGACAATAACTTTACCCCCGCCTTTTTGAACACAATCATCGATAGCCGCTTGAAATGCTTTTGTGTCATACCAAATACCTGTTGCTTCAGCACCATAGTCTCTAACATTACATTGTTTATTAGGAATATTTAATTTTTCTAAAGTAACAGGGGAAAATGAAGGCGATGCAAAAACACCAAAGCTAGCCGTGAGAGAGAATAGACCAATAGATAATCCATTTTTTATAGTTAACCGATACATAATTTTTCCTTAATCAAAAGTAAAAAAGACAAAATAGTGAATATACAAATGATTATCTAGGTTAACTGTAAAAGAATCTGTTAATAGAATCACAAAACAGAAAAATAGTTTATAAAAATTGAAATGAAGTTTTATTTTTTGATGTATGTTAACTATCTATTCGATTATCTAATGGCTTAATTAGCTAATTGATTGGCCATTTCATCACTAATGACTAATATATCAATATAATTTGCAT
This sequence comes from Gilliamella sp. W8136, assembly GCF_016101285.1. Lineage (NCBI taxonomy): Bacteria > Pseudomonadati > Pseudomonadota > Gammaproteobacteria > Orbales > Orbaceae > Gilliamella > Gilliamella sp. W8136. Next base: position 46,515 of record NZ_JACFQU010000019.1, on the reverse strand, counting down.
TTAACGCCGCAATCAAACTATTGAGTTTTTCCGCATCACCACTCGCACATATTTTTAAAGGAATTTTTTTGAGATTTTCTAAGGTAACACCAATGATTTGATCATGAAAAGGGGTTTGTAATTCCTTACCGTTTTTATCGTAAAATCGTGACAAAATATCTCCAACAATTTTTTTGTTAGTAATTTTTTGAAAAAGTTCACCATAAAAACCATACCAAATGGAGTTTTTGGATATTGCAGGACAGCCTATACTAAATAAAGCAACGGTAATTTTATTCCACCAATTATTAAGTTCCTTCATATGCTGAGTTTTTTCTATTTCAGTTTTTAAATTAGCGGTATCGACGATGGCTGGATAATCAATTAATATCGCGTTACTTTTAAGTTTATCCGATAGTTTATAAGCTATATTATTTACGTGGTATTTTGTTTCGATCTTGCCAGATGGGCCGCCAATCATTGGTACGATGGTAACGTTTTCGAATGTAGCATTATCATTTTTTAAGCTATTAACTATATAATTGATCGATCGACCCCAAGACACACCAATTACATCATTCTCGGTAATATTTTTGAGTAGAACATTTGAAGCGACATTACAAACAATCTGATTTTTACTTTCATTGTCTATATCAAGATTGACTGGTACGACAATAACTTGTTTTAAATGATATTTCTTACGAATTTTTTCTTCTAACGCGATATCGGGTAACAAATTATAATTAATCGAAATAGAAACAATACCGAGCTCGCGTATTGTTTTTAACATGCGACTAATGCTTGAACGATGTATATTCACAATTTTTGCTATTTCTGATTGTGTTTTATTTTCTTCATAATACAACTGAGCAATCTTAATTAACATCTTGTGTTGTTCAAACTCGTCGTTGCGAAAATTTTGATTAATCATAGTAGCGTTATCTTATTATTTTTAGTTATTAAAAAACTCCGTGTTTTTATTCACATCAAGAAGTCATTTTTGTATGACAACTTGAAGTGAATAGAGTATACCAAAAAATCAAGAATCGACATCAGGAAAATAGTTTAAAACATAATCTTCGGCCTCTTTTGACCAAATGCCATGATTTTTAGACAATATTTTGTGTAAAGCAATATCATCCGCATCTTCATTTAATGATTCCAAATTTTTAAGATCAAACTTTTTATGAGTATAAACCAATTTTTTTCCTCCTTTAATCTGGTCTTGAATTTGAGTGATGTTACTCGCGTGATCAATACCCATAATGTGCGATACGATTTTTGCCACATCGACTGCTCCCGATTCAATAAGTTTAACCGCTTCGCGCATGTCATTAGTATTACCGCCTGAAGTGCCAACGATATGGGTAAAGTTATAATGAACATCGTAGAAATTAATTTCAGCAGAAAAGTTTTTGTCTTGTGGACCGGCAAAAAAGTTAAGGCAACCGTCAATTGCCAATAATTGAGAGGCAAGTTGAATCAACTCTTGCGAAGGTAAGAAAACAAAAACATCATCGAAACTGCCTGTTGTTGATTTATTTTTTAATAGGGTAACTTGATCATCGGTCTTTGAGATATCCACAAATTCTAATTCAATACCATTGCGGGATTGGTAAAGGGTTTTTAAGTGTTCTATTTTTTCTTTACTGCGACCGGTTACAACTATCTTTTTAGGTGCAATAGGACCACCTAATGCATAATCTATTGCCAGCATTCCCATCGGACCGGTACCACCTAAAATAATCAAATTACCATTAGGTTTTATACCCATAATATGTTCATAACTATTGGATTTTAAGTGAAAATTAGCATTAAATGCGCCAATAATACATGATAAAGGTTCAATTAATGCACCTTCGAAATAAGTTTGTCCATCATAAGGAATCAAACAGTCTTGTTTTAATACATCATGGTTGATTATCATGTACGTTGCACAACCACCAGTATAAGGATAGGAGTATCCTACGCAATATGGACTATCCGTCAGTTGCAAATTGGCTTGAACAACATATTTTTGTCCGGGCTTAAATTTATGTTGCCAATTTTTTCCAACCTGTATAATTTCACCACAACATTCATGGCCAATAATGATTGGATTATTTTTTAAATCAGGTGGTGTCTTTTTATGATTTTCACCTTGATTGACTAGTTTTAATGAAGACATACACATACTATCAACAATGACTGTCACTAGAATTTCATCATCAGTAATTTTGGGAAGTTCAAATGATTCCAATCGCAAATCATTTTTTCCATATAGTCTAACTGCATGAGTTTTCATATATTCCTCTTATTTTTAAAATTGATTAAATTTGCTCAGTAAAAAAGGTTCAAAGTAACTGTATTACTGGTTAAAAATCAGTGTTATCCGATCACTTTGTAATGACTTTGAACCTGTTAATTAATTTTGGGCGGTGAAGTTTTTGTTTTGAATCTATCTTTTAACCAAGAATACCTAAACCATAGCCAATAATGCCTACCGCAAATAATGCAAAGATTAAAGTTATTGGACTAACTTTTTTTCTTAATAATTTCATCATTAACAGTGTTAATGCTAAAGGGAGTAATCCTGGCACCAGATCATTAAGGATGCCTTGTACTGTCATAGTGACCTCTTCACCATTAATGCCCGTAGTTTGTGACACAATAAGTGGGACATTAATCGAGGTCCATTTGGTGACCAATACGCCCATTATGAATAACCCCAAAATAGACGCACCTTCAGTTAATTTTGGAAGAATATTACCGGATAGATCTTTAACGATTCCGATTCCTTTCGATAACCCATAAGTTAAGCCATACCATTTCATCGCAATTCGAATTAAGTTAAAGAGGATAAAAAACAGTAATGGACCAGCGATATTTCCAGTAAGCGCTAATGATGCACCAAGAGCGGCGGTAATTGGACGTAATGTGCCCCAAACTAATGGATCACCCACACCCGCTAAAGGCCCCATAAGACCAACTTTCAAACTGTTAATCGTGCCATCAGAAATATCCGCGCCATTTGCTCTGGCTTCCTCCATTGCCATGGTGACGCCCAAAACAGGCCCACACATTGCAGGTGTTGTATTGAAAAAGGTTAGATGTCTTTTTAATGCTTCTCGTTGCTCTTCTTTTGTTTTGTATACCCGTTTAATTGTCGGAATCATATCGACACAAAAAGCTAAGGCATGAATTCGTTCATAATTGAAAGATGCTTGTTGAAAATTAGATCGAATAAATGTACTGACAATATCTTTCTTTTGTATAGTATTTAATACTTCTTTCATAATAAAACCCTTTACTTATTAATCATCTAATTCATCATCAGCAATGATTGAATGGTTATTGGTCACGACATTAATGTTTGTTTCAGTATTTTTAGTCGTATTAAATTTAGAATTTAATTGAACATAAATGATGGCGAAAATGACGCCTAAAATGCCAAATGACAGTAAACTAAAATTCAAATACCCACCAAGAACAAACCCTAAATAGAAGAAAGGGGCCAGATATTTAACCATCATCATGTTCAAGACCATTGCATAACCAACCACAACAATAAAACCACCGGCAACAGCAAGGCCTCCAGTCACAATATCTGGTAACAGATTTAATAAGCTCTTGACAGTGTTTGCATCAACATAAATGGCAACTAAAGTTGCAGGTATTGCCACTCGCAATGCTTGTACAAACAGCGCACTAAAATGCAAAAGCTCTATTTTTTTGAATTGAACTTTTTCAGCGGCGTTATCCGCTTCATGTTGAAAGGCAACCGTGATGGTTCTTGCAAATACCGTTAAAACTTGTCCAGCGGCAGCAACGGGTAGGGCGATTGCAATTCCGGTTTGAATATCTTGTTTACCAACGACAACTAAAATTGCTGATATAACACTAGCGAGTGCTGAATCGGGTGACTGAGCGGCACCTATATTCATCCAACCTAATGCTATCAATTCAAGCGTACCGCCCAAAATAATACCTGTTTTTATATCGCCTAAGATTAAACCTATCACGGTACAAGCAATTAATGGCCGATGGGTTTGAAACTCATCAAGTACACTTCCCATTCCTGCGATACAAGAAAAAATAAAAATTAATACAATTTGAAATAATGAAATTTCCATTTTCTACCTCCTTATTTATTACTAATGATGGTTGTTAATATGGAAATTCTTGGTTAAGCAATTTGATAAAATCGACGGTAGGATCGGTAATCACCACTTTTAAGCACAGATCAACCCCCATCTGATGCATTTTTCTAAATGCTGATACATCGTTTTCATCAAGTGAAACAGCTTTAGTAATCTGCTTTTTGCCTGTTTTGAAAGACATACCGCCAATATTGATACTTTTAATTGGTACACCTTCTTCAATCAGTCGCATGACATCTGTTGGGTTGGTAAAAAGATAAAACACCGTATCATTTTCATATTTAGGGTTTTTATAAACAGCCGCCGCTTTAGCAATACTCACCACAGAAACTTTAATTCCAGGAGGCGCTGCTTGTTTAACTAAAGTGGAACGAATTTCGTCATTAGCCACTTCATCACTAACAACAATTATTCTTTCTGCTTTGGCCTCTTTGGTCCAAACAGTCGTGACTTGACCATGTATTAAACGGTCATCAATACGGACTAAATTTATAATCATTTAAAATTCCTCATGTTTAGCGATGTTTTTGGATAATTGACTGAAAGATTTGATAAAATCTGCTTTCATGTCGTTAAGTTGTTCAAAAGTTTCTTCTAAGCTGATTGAGGCGTAATCAATATGTAATAACGCTAAACAAAGTGGTAAGGATAGGCCACTGATGACTTCAATATTGCCATTTTGCATTGCCAACATTGCCGCTGCGTTATAGGGGCTACCGGAAAAGATGTCAGTAATAATAATGAATGGTTGCTCAGTTGATTGACTAATAATTTTTAGGTATTTATCTTTTAAACTCTCAATACCTTCACCTAATTGAAAAGTAATAGCATGTAGGTTTGCATATTCTCCAGCTATCATTTCAATACTCTTTTTCATTTCAATAGCAATGTTTCCATGGCCAGCTAATATAAAGTTCATATCACACCTCTTTCACAAATTCTCTTGTTGCTTCACAAATGTTTAGGTGAATTTATATTCACAAATAATCAAAGTAAATCACAAATGTGAAGAAATGTGATTTAGATTTGATTTTCTTGCAAAATAAAAGAAATTTCTTTTATGGTGATATAAAAAAGTAGTAATTTGTAAGGTTAAACTTTATAAATTTGAGGGGAAAAATTGAATTATGATTATTTTTTAATAAAAGAAGGTGTTGCGTTTTGTAGAATCTGTAAAGTAAAAGATTTTTTAAGATAGAATCCTCTTGGACGTGTTAGGATAATTTGTCCATTTTCACCAATCGCTTCAGTTAATGCTTTTCCATTTGCTGCTTTAGGTCTGATTTGTAGATAAGTACCATAGCGAGCGGTAATCTTTTCCACTTGACCCAGTGCTATCATATCCATCAATTCTTGCCAATCTTGCTTAAGCTGTTGCTCTTGTTCGTGCGTTGGTGTCCATAAAATAGGATGCCCCACTTTTCTATCTGCAAGAGGAATGGTTCTTTCTCCTTCAATTGGGATCCAAAGTACTTTACTGAGTTTATATTTGACATGACTCGTTTCCCAAATCACACCATGATTCGCCATTAATGGCGTAACACTAACAAAGGTCGTTTCTAATGGTTTACCTTGTTTGTTGATTGGAATTGTTTTTAGTTCAATGCCTAAATTAGCAAAATCGCGTTCCGCTTTACTTCCAGCATTCGCACCTAAAAAGGTCTCAATAAGATTACCCGCCCAGCCTTTTTGCTTATTAAGATTATTCGGTACCGGCATATTGAGATAATGGGCTATTTCACCAAACGTATAACCCGCAACTAATTGGGCACGGTTTAATAATTGTTGTTCATTGGTTGGAAAATAAATTGTTGTCATGTCAAAACTTTATCAATTGCAAAATAAACCCACAGTTAATTAGAACTGTGGGTACTCAATAAAACATAATTAACTTAACTTTTCAACCCAATGTGCATAACTGTTGATAATAGCAGAAAGAAATTCTTTGGTTTTCTCGTTCATATTCCCATTTTCATCAAAAGCGTTATTAATATTTCCTATATAGGCTTCAGGTTGCTGTAAGGTTGGCATATCAAGAAAAACGAATGATTGTCGAAATTGATGATTAGCGCCAAAACCGCCTATAGCGCCTTGTGATACAGAAATTACCGCCGCAGGTTTTTTGGACCAAACACTTTTACCATAAGGACGAGAGCCGACATCCAAAGCATTTTTAATTACGGCTGGTAAACCTCGGTTATATTCTGGGGTAACAAAAATTACACCATTACAATTGGCAATTTCTTGACGAAAACGAACGTAGGATTGGGGTGGGGTGTCTGTATCAATATCTTCATTATAAAAAGGTAAATCGCCGATCTCGATAATATCGAGTGATAGTGATTGTGGTGCAATTTGCTTAAATACCTTCGCTACTTTTAAATTGAAAGAATCTTTACGTAAACTACCAACAAGTACAGCTATTTTTTTACTCATTTGTAATTCCCCTTAACAGAAAGATAAAGAGACACAATAATGTGTCTCTTATTAGGGATAATGATTCAACATTACTAAATTTTTAGTGACCTGAAGAATCCAATTTACGACTGGTTTCAAACAAAAACCAAGCACGTTTTTCTGTTTGATCTATCCACTCTTCAATTAAACTTGCTGTTGCCGAATCGTTATATTTATCACAAATATCATGTGCAACCCGCATACGAGTGGTAAGTTTAATATTATCTTGGCAGAGTTCAGCAATCATATCTGACGGCTCAACAAAATCCGCATCATTATCAGAAATACTTTGTAATTTTGAAATGTGACCAATAGAGCGCAATGTTGTGCCACCTAATTTACGCACACGTTCAGCAATTGGATCGGTCATTGCGAATAATTCGTCACCATGATCATCTAACATTAAGTGATAATCACGAAAATGAGGGCCACTTACATGCCAATGAAAGTTTTTAGTTTTTAAATATAAAGCAAATACATCTGCTAATACAGAGTTCATTGCGCCGGAAATATCTTTTGATGCTTTTTGACCTAAATCAGTAGGGAACAAAATTGCTGCTTGCTGTAGTTTCTTTGCGCTAGCTGCTTTTTTAGATTTAGAAGAGGTAATACTTTTAGCCATGATATTCTCCTTAAGTTGAAAAACAAAATAAGTGTGTATTTACAAATTACGCTAACTGGCAATCAAAGTCCAATCAAAATGAGCTATTGTTGGCTATCACTGCTATTTTAGCAATCTATGGATAACACTCATTTCATACAGTTTCCTTTTTTTAATTATTTTCTAATAAATTTCTTTCACAATAAAAGAAAATATTTCAAAATGTGATCGAGTTAAAAGTTATTTGTTTTTGAAGTTGATAGTATTTAATCGAAATTTAACTCAATAGGAGACATTATGATTGATGCTATTTCATTTGGTGCCGAATGGTTTATTGGTTTATTCCAAGAAGGAGGCAAAGTTTTTGTGGGGATGGTAACGTCGATTTTACCATTATTAATTTCATTACTGGTTGTGATGAACGCACTTATTAAATTTATCGGCCAAGAACGTATCGAACGTTTAGCTCAAGCTTGTGCTGGTAATCCTGTTTCTCGTTATTTAATTTTACCGTTAATTGGTACTTTTGTGTTTTGTAATCCAATGACATTAAGTTTAGGTCGCTTTATGCCAGAGTTTTATAAACCAAGTTATTACGCTGCTTCATCTTATAGCTGCCATTCAATGAATGGTTTATTTCCTCATGTTAACCCTGGTGAACTTTTTGTTTATTTAGGGGTTGCAGCTGGCTTAACCACTTTAAATTTACCGTTAGGTCCTTTAGCGGTTAGCTATTTCCTTGTCGGTTTAGGCACCAACTTCTTTAGAGGTTGGATCACAGATTTTTGTACTGCCATTTTTGAAAAAAAAATGGGCATTAAATTAGATAGAAAAGTGCATTTATAACAATGGTAAGGAACACAAAATGGCTAAATTTATTCGTATAGAAAAAGGTGAATCGGGTTGGGGCGGACCTTTAGAACTTCCTATCATTGCAGGAAAAAAAATCGTCTATATTGCAGCCGGTACGCGACCAGCAATAGTTGACACACTCACTCAATTAACAGGCTGGCAAGCAATTGATGGTTTTAAAGAAGGCGAACCACCTAAAGAAGAAATTGGCGTGGCGGTTATTGATTGCGGTGGCACATTACGTTGTGGTATTTATCCAAAAAATCGTATACCAACGATTAATATTCATGCAACGGGCAAATCCGGGCCTCTTGCTCAATATATTGTTGAAGACATCTATGTTTCAGCCGTAAAACCAAACAATATCACATTAATTGAAAAAGAGGGGGATGCCGTTAACCAAGCTGCATCGCAAGCGAGCAAAACCACTTCTGAATTTAAAGATTATGATAGCAGCAAAAAAATTACTGAACAAAGTGATGGTTTACTAGCAAAAATCGGTATCGGAATGGGATCGGGTGTTGCCGTTTTCTTCCAAGCGGGTCGTGACACTATCGATACCGTACTTAAAACCATTCTTCCCTTTATGGCGTTTGTATCGGCATTAATCGGAATTATCATCGCATCTGGGTTAGGCGACTTTATTGCACATGGTCTTGTGCCATTAGCTAATAATCCACTTGGTCTAGTTATATTGGCGCTAATCTGTTCTTTCCCTTTGCTTTCACCGTTCTTAGGACCGGGCGCGGTTATTGCACAAGTTATTGGAACCTTAGTTGGGGTGCAAATAGGGCTGGGTAATATTCCACCTCATCTCGCTTTACCAGCATTATTTGCCATTAATGCGCAAGCAGCATGTGACTTTATACCGGTTGGTTTGTCATTGGCAGAAGCTAAGCAAGATACCGTTAGAGTTGGCGTACCTTCGGTACTTGTTAGTCGCTTTTTAACGGGAGCACCAACCGTATTAATTGCTTGGGGCGTTTCATTATTTATCTATCAATAAACCGATTAAAAAATGGGATTGCGCATCCCGTTTTAAGCTAACAATCGCAATAAAAATGAGTGTTTAGTACAGAAAATAAGAAGGTTAAGAATGTCAAATGTTATCTATCAATCAAACATTAATCAAATTGGTGAATTTGCGTCAGAAGCATTAGCTGATGGCATGCTAATTCTATTTAAAACCGGTGCGCCAGCCGATTTAGCCGATTACTGCTTTATTCATAGTCATGATGTTTTAAAGCAGGATTTACAAGTCGGACAAGTGATTCATTTAGGTCATCATATTTATAACATTACCGCGGTAGGTGATGTAGCAAATGTTAATTTTCAACAATTAGGACATATCACAATAAGGTTTGATGGTAATCGTCAAGCTGAATTACCCGGAACGGTGCATGTAAAGGGTGAAATCCCTGAAAAACTTTTTGTAGGTGATGAAATTAAAATTTTAAATAATTAAGGAAAATAAAAGATGAAACAAGTAGCAGTTATTGTAGGTGGTGGTCAAACTTTAGGTGAATTTTTATGTAAGGGTATTGCTGATGCTGGATACAAGGTTGCCGTTGCTGATTTAAATATCGCAAACGCCAATAAAGTTGCAGACGAGATAAACCAAAAGCATGGTGCAGGTACTGCTAAAGGTTTTGGGGTTGATGCAACAAACGAAGAAAGTGTTATTCAGTTGGCAAATGATGTTAATGATACTTTTAAACGTGCGGATTTAATGGTGTACAGCGCCGGCGTTGCTAAAGCTGCGCCAATTACTAATTTCGTATTAAGCGATTTTCAACTATCAGTGAATGTAAACCTTACTGGTTATTTCTTATGTGCACGTGAATTTGCTAAATTAATGGTAAATCATAAAATCCCGGGTCGAATTATTCAAATTAACTCTAAATCAGGTAAAGTCGGCAGTAAACATAACTCTGGATACAGTGCGGCTAAATTTGGCGGTGTTGGGTTAACTCAATCATTGGCGCTGGATCTTGCTGATTATGGAATTACAGTCAACTCATTAATGTTAGGTAATTTATTAAAATCGCCAATGTTCCAATCATTAATACCTCAGTATGCTAAAAAGTTAGGTATTGCAGAAGATCAAGTTGAGCAAGTTTATATTGATAAAGTACCCCTTAAACGTGGTTGTGATTATCAAGATGTACTTAATGTCTTATTATTTTATGCAAGTGACAAAGCTTCTTATTGTACAGGACAATCAATTAATATAACGGGTGGTCAAGTGATGTTTTAATGAGAATAAAGTGCGTAAGTTAATTTAAAACTTATCGCACTTTATTATTCAATTTATATAAAAAGGATTAATCATGAATATGACCAATACGCTAATTGTCATGGCATTGATTGCGTGGTGTATCCAAATTATTTTTAGTTGGTTTCAAATACGCCGTTTTAATCATGCTTTTTTATCCTTGAAAAAAGGTATGTACTTGGGAGTTGGTCGTAGTAAAAATAAACGTTTTAAACCCAGAGTATTAATTGCGATTTCGTTAGATGAAAATCAGGTAGTCATTGATTCTGTTATTATGAAAGGGATTACGGTTTTTGCTATACCCAAACCTATCTCACAATTACATGGATTGTCGGTTTTAGATATCATACCTGAAAAGATATTTCCTAATGAGCCATCTTCACAAAGTGCATTAACTGTCGCTTTGACTGCCAATAAATGAAAATTAACTTTTATTTTGAAAAGTATTTTCTTTCATTATAAAGTATAATAATTATATAAAATAAAAATTTTTATACGCTAGTTATAGTGATGGGATCCAAGCATGAAGGTAAGGCAAAGACAGACAGCTATTTTAGAATATTTGCAAAGTCATGGACAAGTTAGTGTTGATGAACTGGTTGAACACTTTAAAACTACTGGCACAACTATCCGTAAAGATCTTACACAACTTCATGAAAGTGGTTTAGTTTTGCGTACTTATGGTGGTGCTATGCTAAACCGCGAAATTGGTGACCGAGCCATCGATCATAAAACTTACATTAATACTGCTCAAAAAAAGGCGATTGCCGAAGAAGCCTCTAAATTGATCCATGAAGGTGATTCAATCATTTTTGATGCTGGTAGCACGGTTGCTCAAATGATCCCTATGCTTGCTAGATTCAATAATTTAACTATTATGACCAATAGCTTACATATGGTAAATGAACTGGTCGCTAATGATAATGACCAAACTATTATCTTAACGGGCGGAACATTTCGCCGTAAATCAGCCTCATTCCATAGCAATAATGCGTCCGCCATTGCTGCTTTTGAATCCTACACGTTTGATAAACTCTTTATGGGTGCAGATGGCGTAGATTTAGTTGGTGGAGTTACTACATTTAATGAAAGCTATCATGGTAGTGTTGCAATGAGTAAAGCGGCTGCGAAATTAATCTTATTAGCGGATTCTTCAAAATTTGGAAGACGCAGTCCAAATGTGGTGTGTGATTTAAGTGCTGTCGATACCATCATTACAGACAATAATTTAGATGATAAATATTATGATGCATTAATTCAAAAGGGCATTAAAGTAATAAAAGTAAAGCCCTTAACCAAATAAAAAATCCAGATAAAAAATCTTAGAAAGGGTTCAGCCCAAAGTTATGCATCAAACCTAATAATGAATATCAAAGCTTATTAAAATTGGCTTAATAATAAGCTTTGAGTCTTTAACCGTTTTAGGTCATTTCCGACAGTATAGATATGCGCTCAAACGTTTTTTATTCATTAAATTCTTTGAAAAATGATCATTCGAACATATCACTAAGATAAATTAAAATAATAATCTAGCTCGAATGGTACCATTTACATTTTTTAATTTAACTAATAACTCTTCGGCTTTGCTTTGTTCTACTCTATCGATATCAATAACAACATAACCAATTTGAGGAGCGGTTTGCAAATATTGTGCAGATATGTTCAGGCCTTGTTCTGCAAATAACGTATTAATTGCCGTTAATACGCCAGGTTGATTGTGATGAATATTGATAAAACGACTTGAACCTTTTGCTGGAATTGGCAAAGCAGCTTTAGGAAAATTAACTGCGGAAAGTGTTGCCCCGGTGTCTGAATATTTAGCTAGTTTTGTTGCTACTTCAATACCAATATTTTCTTGAGCTTCACTGGTTGAACCGCCAATATGAGGAGTAATAATGACATTATCAAATTTACACAATGGCGATTCAAATGGATCACTATTGCTAGCCGGTTCAGTTGGAAATACATCAATTGCTGCGCCACTAAGCTTATTGGCTTCTAGCGCTTGAGTGAGTGCATCAATATCGATCACACTGCCACGGGAAGCATTAAGCAAAATTGCACCTGATTTCATCATATCAATTTCTGATTTGCCAATCATTTTAATTGTTGTTGCATTTTCAGGAACATGCATACTAACAATATCACTCATAGCAAGTAATTCTTTCATGGTTGCAATTTGTTTGGCGTTTCCTAATGGTAATTTGGTTTCAATATCATAAAAGTAAACATTCATACCTAATGATTCAGCAAGTACACTCAATTGACTACCAATATGACCGTAACCAATGATGCCTAAATTTTTACCTCGTGCTTCGTGAGAGCCAGTGGCTATTTTGTTCCATTTACCTTGATGAGCTCTAGCATTGGCTTCTGGTACTCGACGAAGTAATAAAATCGCTTCAGCTAATACGAGCTCTGCAACTGAACGAGTATTAGAAAACGGTGCATTAAAAACAGGAATTCCTTTAACGGTAGCAGCCTCAAGTTCAACTTGATTGGTTCCAATACAGAAACAACCAATCCCAGCAAGTTTAGGTGCAGCATCAATGATATCTTTCGTTAAGTGTGTCCTTGAGCGAATACCAATAAATCTTGCATCTTTTAATACGTCTTTAAGTTCAGATTTAGATAATGCAACTTTATGATATTCAATGTTGTTATAACCTGCTGATTTAAGTGTTTCAACCGCACTAGGGTGGATCCCTTCAAGTAATACAAACTTGTTTTCATCTTTCGTTAACGCCTGAACAACCATTATTTCCTCTCTATCCATCAAAATATAATAGGTATTTACTATAATTTTTTAAAAATTAAATAGTTTTATTTAACTCTTTTACACCTGAGCTGCATCCAACTAGTGCGATATCTGCCCCTCTATTGGCAAATAATCCAACGGTTACCACACCAGCAATATTATTAATACGATGTTCTAATTCCACCGGATTGGTAATAAGAAGATCATGCACATCTAAAATAACATTGCCATTATCGGTCACGACCCCTTGTCGATATATTGGTTTACCGCCAAGTTTAACTAACTCACGGGCAACATAGGAACGAGCCATTGGAATGACTTCTACAGGTAATGGGAATTTTCCTAATACATCGACAACCTTTGATTCATCCACAATACAGATAAACTGTTTTGCAAGTGCTGAAACTATTTTTTCACGTGTTAAAGCGGCTCCTCCGCCTTTGATCATTTGTAATTGTTGATTTATTTCGTCAGCGCCATCAACATATACATCTAAGCTATCAACATCATTACAGTCTAGTACTGGAATACCATAGCTCTTCAATTTTTGTGTCGAGGCTTCCGAACTTGAAACAGTGCCTTTAATCTGATCTTTGATTGTCGCCAAGGCATCAATAAAATGAGATGCTGTAGAGCCCGTTCCTACTCCAACATATGAATCTGGTTTAATATATTTTAAGGCTGACCAGCCTACCGCCTTTTTTAATTCGTCTTGTGTCATGATATCATCCTATGTTAAGGATACTTTTTCTTAAAAAAATAAAATTTTAAAAGAAAAATTATTAAAGATATGGCATAGTACCCAATTGGAAAGCAAAAATCATTAGTATTTTAATAAATATATTAATTTTCGATAGGTTAAAAATTTTTTACGATATTAAAGTAGCTTTAATATCCAAGCAATGATCAAATCATTAGTAAAGAGATTATGAAGCGTCCAGATTATAGAGCATTACAAGCATTAGATGCAGTGATAAAAGAACGGGGATTTGAACGTGCAGCTGATAAATTGTGTATCACACAACCAGCCGTATCGCAACGTATTAAACAATTAGAAAGCTTTTTCGGTCAACAATTATTAGTTAGAACGATACCGCCGAAAGCCACCAAGCAAGGAGAGCATCTTTTAGGATTATTGCATCAAGTTGAATTATTGGAACAGCAATGGTTAGGTGATAATGAACAAAACACAACACCATTGTCGTTATCGATTGCAATCAATGCTGACTCTTTAGCAACATGGCTTTTACCAGCTTTAAAGCCCGTATTGGATAAAAATATTCTTCGTTTTGATATTCAAGTAAGGGATGAAGAACATACTTTAGAACTACTGCGTTTAGGCACAGTAGTTGCAGCAATCAGTATTCAACCTAATCCATTACCTGGTTGCTTATCTGATTTATTAGGGGCGCTTGATTATATTTTTGTAGCATCGCCTGAGTTTGCTAAAAAATACTTTCCCAATGGGGTAACTCGATCTTCGCTTTTAAAAGCGCCTGCGGTTGCTTTTGACCATTTGGATGATATGCATCAAGCTTTTCTACAAGAAAACTTTAATCTAACGCCTGGTAGTGTAATTTGTCATATTACCAGTTCATCAGAGGCCTTTGTTCAGCTTGCTAAGCAGGGATCTGCCTGTTGTATGATACCGATGTTACAGGTTGAGCAAGAGTTAAAAAATGGTGAATTAGTCAATCTGACTGAAGGTTTATACCAAAGACGTATGCTTTATTGGCATCGGTTTGCGCCTGAAAGTAGTGTAATGCAAAATATTTCTGAGACTTTAATCCGTTATGCACAACGTTCTTTATCTCAACCACAAGATAGGAAATAGTAAGTAAAATTTAATGTTTTTTACTAAAACGTAATGCTAACCTGAAACTTTTTTACAAAGTGCAATAACCACTTACAGAGCAGATAATATGAGTCAATTAAAAAATGATCGTTATTTACGCGCATTACAGTGTTTACCTGTTGATTACACCCCTATTTGGATGATGCGGCAAGCCGGTCGTTATCTGCCTGAGTATCGACAGTTACGAGCCAAAGCGGGTGATTTTATGACGATGTGCCAAACACCCGAATTGGCATGTGAAGTGACATTACAACCTTTGCGTCGGTTTGACCTTGATGCAGCTATTATTTTTTCGGATATATTAACCATTCCCGATGCAATGGGACTTGGATTGTATTTTGAAGCAGGCGAAGGACCCAAATTTACTAAATCCCTATCTCAATTATCTGATATTGAAAAATTACCTATTCCCGATCCGCAGTTATCTCTTGGCTATGTAATGGATGCAATACGTCTGACTAAAAAAGAGTTAAATGGCAAAGTGCCTTTAATTGGTTTTTCTGGCAGTCCTTGGACGTTAGCTACTTATATGATTGAAGGGGGAAGCAGTAAAACCTTTACCAAAATAAAAAAGATGCTTTATAGTCATCCCAAAGCACTGCATCTATTACTTGAAAAATTGGCGACGAGTGTTGCTTTGTATTTAAATGCACAAATTGAAGCGGGAGCTCAATCAATAATGATATTTGATACTTGGGGTGGCGTGTTAAGTCATCAAAGTTATCAAGAGTTTTCTTTAAACTATATGCAATTAATCTTATCAAAGTTAAAACGAGGCAATAAAACTCAGGATGTCACCTCATATGTGCCTGTTACTTTTTTTACCAAGGGTGGCGGATTATGGTTAGATAGCATTGCTAACACTGGCTGTGATGCTATTGGTGTTGATTGGACAGTTAATTTGAGTGATATTCGACAAAAAGGTAAAATTGCTGTGCAAGGTAATTTAGATCCGTCAGTTTTGTATGCTGATAGACAAACAATAGAATCTAATGTTGATACTGTTCTTAAAGAATATGGTACTCATAATGGGCATATTTTTAATTTAGGGCACGGTATTCATCAAGATACTCCAGTAGAACATGTACAATATTTAATTGAGGCTGTACATCAACGCTCCAAAAGGTTTCATCATGATTAAAAATCCAGTTCAATTAAGAATCGAAAAATTAGCATTATGGCAACAACGTTTATTCATGCTTTGTTTGTGTGAAAGAATGTACCCAAATTTTGTCTTTTACGCAAAACAACAGCAAAATGAGGAAGATGCTAAAAGTTATAAGAAAATACTTGATCTGATGTGGGAATCATTATTAGTTGAGAATGTAAAAATCAATTTTGATTTACAGCTGGAAAAGTTAGAAGTGATTATTCCTAGTATTACCGAAGATAGTCCTTATATTATTTACCCTGCTATTGATGCATGTCAGGCATTAAGTGAGGTTTTACACTCATATTTAACGGGTGAAGTAACCGAACACGCAGCAAAAGTGAGTAGTATATCGGCAACAACCGTTGCAGAATTTGAAATGACAAAATCAAATATTGTTCTAAGTGAAGATGAACAACAAACTTTACCTAGTGTGATCGATGAATTTGATTTTCAATGGGAAATTTTTCGAATTTTACGAGATGAAAATAACAATATGATTGACTTAATAAAAGGTTTAAAAGCTGATATTCGAGAGTCTGCAATAAGTAATGTTGGTGTTTTTTTGAGCAATTAAGCTTTTAAATGCGTCATTTTTTTATTTTTTACCAAATTTTTCTTTAACATTGGAAGAATATAGACTACATTTAATAACAATGTAATCTGAAGTTGTTTACAGAAGCAAAGTTGACTTTCGACATTGCTTATAATGTTAACTTTAACAATAAAATAATTATGTAAGGATATTTCCATGAATAAAACAGAACTTGTCGATGCTATTGCTAGCAAAGCAGATATTACAAAAGTTGCTGCAAAAACAGCTCTAGAAGCAACATTAGCCGCTATTACTGAATCATTAAAAGCTGGTGAGCCAGTGCAACTAGTTGGTTTTGGTACATTCAAAGTTAATGATCGAAAAGCTCGCGTTGGTCGTAATCCAAAAACTGGTAAAGAAATCAAAATTGCCGCAAGTAAAGTACCCGCATTTGTATCAGGTAAAAGCTTAAAAGAAGCAATCAAATAAGTTTGTTTATTTCTTCCTATTTTTTATATTGATGGGATGTACTTTTGGTCATAAGGCGTTGTCTTGTGGCCATGTTTTTTATTTGTATAGTTTTTTAACATATAGCGATTGATTAGAAAATAAAAGCAGATACAAGCAAGGTTACGATTTTATCTCTATAAATTTTGCATTTAATACTTTTGCTAAATCTTGTGGGATGAGTTCTATTTCTAATCCTCTTCTTCCCCCCGAAATAAACATTTTTTCTAGTTGAGCCGCGCTTGAATCAATAAGAGTGGGTAATTGCTTTTTCTGTCCTAATGGACTAATACCACCCACTAAATAACCTGTAATTTTTTGCGCTAAATTAGGATCGGCCAAATCGACTTTTTTACAGTTTAGTGCTTTAGCCACTTTTTTAAGATCTAAGTGATTATCGACTGGTAATACACAAACCGCTAACATTTTATCGTTACCATTTAAACTTACTACTAATGTTTTAAACACTTGTGCAGCAACTACGTTTAAACTGGGATCGAGTTTATTTACAGCTTCTTGTCCATAGTGTGTATCATTAGGATCATGCTCATATTGGTGAATTTTAAATGTGATATTTAATTTTTTAAGAAGCTTAATCGCAGGTGTCATAGTGATGTCTACTGTAATTAAATAAAATAGGTTAATGATTGAATTTTAGTTACCCTATTAATAAAAATTAATAGGGTAACTAAACGTAATGGCTATTTTTAAATAATTAAACTGTTATTTTGCTCAGGTGGTTCAAGTGTTGATTTGTTACTTGTTAATAGCATATTCAAACGATAAAAGAAGCAAATTGTAAAAATATTTAAGATCGTTAACAGTGTTGAATAAATAACGGATAAAAAGATATTATTATCTAAAGTATTAAAAAGCGAAATAACAAAAACCACAAGAAAATATATTAACATCATCGGAAGAGCAAAACGCCAATGAGTTAATATAGATCTGTTACATTCAGCGAATTTTTCGAAAAAAGTTTTAGTTGTTGGTTGAGCAATTAATCCACAAAAATTGTAGTAAATCGCATTAAAAAATATGGCAAACACAATCGCGACGACTGCAAATAGGAAAACGACTAGAGCCTTTGGAACAATTAATCCCAAAATCATAAATATTAATCCCGCAAATAGGAAAATTATTGGCAATATGATTAAGAAAATCAGCTCAAAACCAATCATATTTAGTACATTGGGTAGCATTCTGGATAATACTGTATTTAAATTAAGATAGTTATTGACAGAATAGTTATAAATAACAGCAATTAAAATCGAATCAATTATTATAAATAACACTAATTTAATTAACAGCATTTTTAAAAAAAGAGGAAATGCGCTTGGACTCTTTGCTTGAAATAATTGAGTAATAATTACAGGATCAACAGTATTTTTTAAAATTAATGAAGAGACTATATTTAATAATAAACTGATTAGCGCAATTGACCAAAACCGATTTCGAATAAAATTAACAGTCTGAGTAAAAACTATGGAAAAAGAGAGTTCTGTTTGCATATTTACATTCTTACCTTATTAGTGGTAACCAGAAAGCTACCACTAAATAATTAACGAAAGGGATATTATTGTAAAAGTGAAATATCAGCAACTTTTAAAAATAAATTTTGTAGTTTTTTCAAAAGGGCTAGACGATTAAGTTTCACCTGTTCATCATCTACCATCACCATGACATTTTCAAAGAAAGCATCAATCGGTGTTTTAAGTGCTGCTAATTCAACTAAAGCCTCTTGATAACGCCCATCGTTAAAGTAAGGAGCTAATTTATCGGTTAATATCGCTACATGTTTGGCTAATTCCCCTTCAGCACCCTCTACCAATAGGGCGGCATTAACATGTTCAGAAATAACACTGTCGGTTTTAGATAAAATATTAGAAACACGCTTATTGGCTTCCGCTAATGATGATGCTTCTGATAGTGTTCGAAAATGCGTTACTGCCTTGACTCTTGCATCAAAATCGGCAGGTTTCGTCGGATTAAGTGCTAATACCGCTTGAATGGTATCAATGGTAAAGCCTTGTTCTTGGTACCAAGCACGGAATCGCCCTTGCATAAAGCTAACAATATCTTCAACAACATTTTTATTATTTAACTTCTCACCATATAGTGATACTGCATAAGTTGACAATTCGGCCAAATCTAATGGTAACGCTTTTTCGACAATAATACGTAGCACACCGATAGCTGCACGACGTAACGCAAATGGGTCTTTATCCCCCTTAGGGTGTTGACCAATACCGAAAATACCCGCTAAAGTATCCATTTTCTCGGCAATTGACACAGCGCACGATACGTAAGTGCTTGGCAATTCATCACCTGCAAAACGAGGTTTGTATTGCTCCTCAATGGCCGTTGCAACTTCAATACTTTCCCCATCTTTAAGTGCTAAATAGCGACCCATTATACCTTGCGTTTCAGGGAACTCGAAGACGGTATTTGTCACTAAGTCACATTTAGTCAGTTTACCTGCACGTTTTGCTTGCTCAACGTTAGCGCCAATTTTGTCGGCAATAAAACCAGACAAGGCTTCTAACCGTAACGCTTTATCTTTAACCGTTCCTAATTGTTGTTGAAATAGAACGGTTTCAAGGCGAGGTAAACGATCTTCTAAACGTTGTTTTAAATCCGTTTGATAAAAGAATTCTGCATCGGCTAGGCGAGGGCGAACTACCTTTTCATTACCTGAAATCACCACTTGAGGGTCTTTTGATTCAATATTTGCCACAAAAATAAAATTCGGCAGCAGTTTGCCTTGCTTATCGTAAACTGGAAAATATTTTTGATCGCCTTTCATGGTATAAACCAGTGATTCGGCAGGTACAGCCAAAAAGCGTTCTTCGAATTTAGCTGTTAATACAACCGGCCATTCAACTAAAGAAGAGACTTCCTCAAGTAAACTGTCGGTTAAATCTGCTTTACCATTTAATTTGGTTGCAGCGTCTTGCGCTTGTTGTTTAATGATAGCTTTACGTTTATCATAATCCGCAATGACTTTACCTCGTTGTTCTAAAATATCTGGGTATTGATCTGCATTATCAATAGTAAATTCTTGCTCACCCATAAAGCGATGACCTCGAATCACTCGATTCGATTCGATGTCTAAAATAGTGCCAGGCACTAAATCTTTACCATAAAGCATTGTTACAGTATGGCAAGGTCGAATAAATTCAACTTGTCGAGCCGCCCAACGCATGGGTTTAGGAATAGGTAATTTGCTTAATGCGTTTTTTACCATATCACACAATAAATTAACGACAGGCTGACCTTTTTGATTTTGCGTATAACAAAGCCATTCACCCTTATCTGTTTGAATGCGCTGAGCCTGATCGACACTAATACCACATCCGCGAGCCCATCCTTCAGCGGCTTTAGTTGGATTGCCATTTGCATCAAATGCTGCGCTCACCGCTGGGCCACGTTTAACGATTTGGCTATCTGGTTGTGTGTCATTTAAATTTAAAACTTTTAATGCTAAGCGACGAGGCGATGCATACCAAAGTACTTCACCATGTTCCAATTTGGCATTATCAAGTTGTTCAATAAAATTAGCTGCAAAACTTTCAGCTAATGTTCGGAGTGATTTTGGAGGTAACTCTTCAGTACCAATTTCCACTAAAAATGTTTTTTGCATAATCTTTAAATTCCTACTTTGCTGCGCTTGGGTTAGAACGTGAATTTTGGCACATAGGGAAGCCAAGCGCTTCGCGTGATGCATAGTATGCTTCGGCCACCATTTTAGTTAATGTTCTGATACGTAAAATATATCGTTGTCTTTCAGTAACTGAAATTGCTTTACGTGCGTCAAGTAAATTAAAACAGTGAGCAGCTTTTAAAATACGTTCATAAGCCGGTAATGGCAGTGGTTTTTCAAGTTCAAGTAAAAATTTAGCTTCTTTTTCATGTTGTTCAAAACAGTAAAATAAGAATTCGGTATTGGCATATTCAAAATTATAAGTCGATTGTTCAACTTCATTTTGGTGAAACACATCGCCATAAGTTGTTTTACCAAAGGCGCCATCACTCCAAACTAAATCGTATACGCTATCTACACCTTGAATATACATAGCGAGTCGTTCAAGACCATAAGTGATCTCACCTGTAACAGGTTTACACTCAAGTCCTCCAACTTGTTGAAAATAAGTGAATTGGGTGACTTCCATACCATTTAACCAAACTTCCCAACCTAGTCCCCATGCACCTAAAGTAGGATTTTCCCAGTTGTCTTCAACAAAACGAATATCATTAATCGTTGGATCAAGCCCTAACTCTTTTAATGAACCTAAATATAACTCTTGAATATTGTCAGGAGAAGGTTTTAAGATAACTTGAAATTGATAATAATGTTGTAGCCTATTTGGGTTTTCGCCATAGCGACCATCGGTAGGGCGACGCGATGGTTGAACATAAGCCGCATTAATTGGCTCAGGACCAAGTGCTCGTAAGCAAGTCATAGGGTGCGAAGTGCCTGCACCAACTTCCATATCTAACGGCTGAATCACCGTACAACCTTGATTAGCCCAGTAATCTTGTAACGTTAGTATTAACCCTTGAAAGGTTTTGACATTAAACTTTTGCATGATGTTATCTTTATGGTTGAATTGATTTTTTGGTAATTTAAATAGTTTTGTATTTTATACTTTTTATCCGTGCTTGTGAAATGTCTAATATACTATATGCTGCAATTATTCTTAAACCCGCTGAGATGGTATACATTTTGCTTATTTAGTTATTTGTATGTATAGTGGTTTATCTTTTACGTTTGATAATAAATCCTAATTACAATTCTATGGCTATTTATCAAAAATTTCTTATCCCTATTTTAATTGGATTAATGTATGCCAACCCTTTGTATGCGATTGATGATAATCAAAAATTACAAAATTTGCGCCAGTCAATTAAAGAGCAAGAAATTCGTTTAGCTGAACAGAAAAAGGAAAGGACTCAATTAGTTAATGATCTCAAACAACAAGAAACCGAGATAGCTAAACTGCTGACATCAATTGAAAAAAATAATGCTACACTGAATAAACTTAATAAGGAAATTGCTCAGTTAATCAAGCAAATTGATGATTTAAATGTTAAACAACAGCAGCAAAGACGCGCATTGGCTAAGCAGCTTGAAACCGCTTTTAAACTAGGCAAAAATACCGGCTTTCAGCTTATCTTTGCTAGTGAGCAAAGTGAACGCAATGAACGTCTTATCACCTATTTTGGTTACATCAATGACGCCAGAGAACAACATATTAATGCCTTGCGTGAAACGCAAGTGCAACTCAACGAAAAAAAATTAGCTTTACAAAAGAAGCAAGTTTCTCAACAGGCATTACAAACAAAACGCAAGCAGGAGCAGGTAGGGCTTGAAAAAAATCGCCAAGATAGAAAAAAAACGATTACTTCATTAGAATCATCCATGCAAGTTAATCAACAAAAATTGGCGCAATTGCATGAAAATGAGGCAAAACTACAAGCGAAAATTGCTGAAGCAGAAAGAGAAAGTCGACGCATAGCAGAAGAAGAAGCAAGACAAGCAAAAAAAATTCAAGCAAAACAGAAAAATAATAATTATACTTTAAGCCCTGAAGAGCGATCGCTCATGGCTCGAGTTAGTGGCATTGGTAAACCTAAACGTCAATTTAATTGGCCAGTAAGTGGATCTGTCTTGCATCGATTTGGCGAATCATTACATGGTGAACTGTATTGGAAAGGAATGGTAATCAATGCTAAAGATGGTACACAAGTAAAAGCGATAACCGATGGACGCGTAATATTAGCAAGCTGGTTACAAGGTTATGGTTTTGTTGTTGCAATTGATCATGGTAAAGGTGATATGAGTTTATATGGGTATAATCAAAGAGTGCTTGTGGCAGTCGGTGATAAAATTTATAGTGGTCAACCCATTGCGTTAGTGGGCTCAAGTGGCGGACAAAATAGTTCAGGATTATATTTTGAAATTCGTCGAGATGGAAAAGCTTTAAATCCTAGTGGATGGTTAAAATAGTGGTTCGTTTACTTATTTCAATGGCCATTGGTCTATTATTACAAACAAGCAATGTATGGGCAGCAGAGTTAGCAATAGTTATTGATGATTTTGGCTATAGACAACATAATGAAGAGCAAATTATTAAACTTTCGCCTAATATTACGGTGGCGGTGTTGCCTAATTCTCCAAATGCACATCATATTGCCAATATCGCTCATGAGCACGGCAATGATGTGATGATTCACTTACCAATGGCTCCCTTTGGTAAGCAGCCGTTAGAGAAAGATACGTTGTATCCTTATATGGAAGAAGAGGAAGTTGATCGTATTGTAAACAATGCGGTAGCGCATGTACCTTATGCAATTGGAGTTAATAACCACATGGGCAGCTTAATGACATCAAGCCAAATTGGAATGGAAAATGTTATGAAAGCGCTAAGTTACCACTCAATGTTTTTTTTAGATAGTAAAACCGTCGGAAAAACAGCCGTCAGAGAAGCGGCAAGTCTTTATGATATTCCAGTTGTAGAACGAGATGTATTTTTAGACGATAAGCAAAATGAGGCTGTTATCAGTCAACAATTCGATTTAGCTATCAGAGTTGCACGTAAAAATGGTTCTGCCATTGCGATTGGGCATCCACATCCACAGACGCTCAATGTGCTTAGAAATAAATTGGCTAACTTACCGTCTGATATTGAACTAATCAAAATCAGTCAACTTGTGGCTCCATTAACAACAGAATCTAAACCGAAAGTAACATTAAAATATATTTTTGAAAACTGCATAAAATCTTTAGAAGATGCATGGAATTTCAATAATGATCTCAATAAATAATTACTTTTTTTCTAATGTTCGATGGCGAATTTGTATTTGTTTATTTTGTGCTTTAAAAAATTCAGCTAATTGCTCTGCAATGAAAACGGAACGATGTTGTCCTCCAGTACAGCCAATCGCGATAGTTAAATAACTTCGATTATTTTTCTCTAACATTGGCAACCATTGTTGCAAGTAATTAGCTGTTTGATAGATAAAATTGGTTACATCATCTTGTTTTGATAGATAATTAATTACAGGCTCATCTAATCCTGTTAAGGGTCTTAAATTGATATCCCAATGAGGATTAGGTAAAAAACGGACATCAAATACAAAATCGGCATCAATAGGCAAACCGTGTTTAAACCCAAATGATTCAAAAATCATAGTTAATTCACGCTCTTTTTTACCTAAAATGCGTGCTCTTAAAATGTCAGATAATTGGTGAACAGAAAGATTATCTGTATTAATGACTAAACTGGCATGCGATTTTAATGACTCTAAATAATTTTCTTCAAGATCGATTGCTTCTTCTAGTAAATACTTTTTATTGGCTAAAGGGTGTATACGTCTTGTTTCACTGTAACGACGGATAAGTGTGTTACGACTACAGTCTAAGAAAATAATTTCAGGTGTTACTGATTCTGGAAGTTTTTGCAGTATATCGTAATTAAATTCAAAATTGATAGGCAAATTGCGAATATCAATGCTAACAGCGACAGGGGTATTATTGTTTTTTAATGCATCAGCTAACTGTGGTAATAAAGCGACAGGAATATTATCAACACAATAAAATCCCATATCCTCTAGCGCCCGTAATGCAATTGATTTTCCAGAGCCGGAACGGCCACTTACTATCATCAGAATCACAATCAACCTCCATTATTGATGGTTTGTGCAAGTATATACTGTTTGTTTGTAAAGATACAATTTAGTAAATATAGGATACTGGTTTAATATTCGGTTTTAATCTTAGCAATGAGTTGTTTAAGCGCTTGTCCTCGATGTGAAATCTGACTTTTATGCTCTTTTGTTAACTCTGCAGCGCTACAATTTAGTTCGGGTACATAAAATAAAGGATCATAACCGAAGCCACCTTCTCCTCGTGTTTCATTTAAAATGATGCCATCCCATTTTCCCAAACAAATAATGGGTGTTGGATCATTTTCATGTCGCATAAACGCTAATGCACAATAAAAATAAGCGGTACGTTTTTCACTTGGTACATTTTTTAACTCTTGCAATAATTTTTGATTATTGCTTGCATCGTTACCATGTTCGCCTGCATAACGGGCAGAATAGATCCCCGGTGCACCACCAAGCGCATTAACCACTAATCCAGAATCATCAGCGATTGCTGGTAATTTAGTAAATTTAGCCGTATGTCTTGCTTTTAATATCGCATTTTCAATAAAGGTTAAACCAGTTTCATCCACCTCAGGTACATTGAACTCTTTTTGTGCAACAACATTAAAACCAGCATCGGCTAACAGGTTTTGTAGCTCATTAACTTTACCTTGATTATTTGTTGCTAAAACAATTTTTTGCATTTTAATTTCCTTACCATAACTGGTTTGTCAAATATTACCATCAGTGAATTTTATGTAACAGCCGTTATTTAATATATGAATATTTTCAAAAATCAGGCTCGCATGTAAAAGTCATGCTTTCTCCTGTTTTAGGATGATTTATTGTCAGTGATTGGGCATGTAACAACAATCTTTGAGACATCGAAAATGCCTCAGGATGTGCATAAAATTTATCTCCCAAAATAGGATGCCCAATAGCTTGCATATGTACACGTAATTGATGTGAACGTCCCGTAAATGGAAATAATTTAACTCGGGTAGTATTATTCTCATTTCGTGAAATAACTTGATATTCAGTTAATGCATGTTTACCGTTTTCAAGATCCACCATTTGCCTTGGACGATTCGGCCAATCACAAATTAAAGGTAATTCGACTTGTCCGGTATCTTGCTCAAGATGCCCATATACCACAGCAATATAGGTTTTTTTGGGGATCCGTTCACGAAATTGTTTTTTTATGTCTCGATCGGCTAATTTAGATAGCGCTGCAACCATAATACCACTGGTTGCCATATCTAAACGATGAACCGATTCAACATAGCTGTATTTTTGTTGTAACCGGTGAATAATACTATCAATAAATTGAGGTTTATTACCTGATACAGATAATATCCCAGGCTGTTTATTAACAACGACAATATGGTCATCTTGATGTAGGATAGAAAGCCAAGGGTCAATAGGGGGATGATATTCCAAAAGCATTTATATATGACAATTCTTAAAATAAAATTGTCATATATTCTAGCAAACTCAACAAAAAGCGCCAGTTTTATAAAAGCAGCGCTGGTTTCAAATTATATTTTCTTTGCTGGAAAGAATTGGGAAATTAATATGGTTAGACCGACAAAAAGATAACAAGCAAAAATAATAATCATCCATTGAGACATTTCGATGGTTAAAAAAGTCCAAATTTTATCGGCACATGAGCCATAGGCATTAAACATACTTGGTAACCATTGATTTAAAGGTAACCAAGATGGAAATTGAACGTTAATTGCACAGGTATCACTAAAATTGGGTTCAAATTGTAAATGAGCGTGAAATGTCGCTAACATAAATCCTTTATAGGCACTAAATAACCAAACCAAAATTCCGCCTAATCGAAAAATATAATTATTAGGCTTAATTAGTCCGATAATACTTGCGATCATAATTCCAAAAATAGCACAGCGTTGATAAATGCATAATGTACAAGGGGCTAGATCTAACACATGTTGAAAAAAGAGCGCTGTTAATTCAAAAATAAAGGTAGAAAGGAATAATAAAAACCAAGCAGCTCTGCCATTTGAGTAATGATTGAGTAGTGATAACATACTATTTTATTCCTCCATATTCCGTTATAATTACTTATCTTTAATTATATCGAAAGTAATCTATCTAATTTTTAAGTGATGCTAGTGTAGTTTATTTTCGGATAATGTAAACGACTTTTATATATTGATGGCGGATTAATCACTTCTTATGGATTCAAACGTTCCACAAACAAAATTGCAAGTCTCATTTGTCACAATTTCAGAAGAAAATGCGACACAACGAATTGATAACTTTTTAATTACACACTTAAAAGGTGTACCTAAAAGTATGATTTATCGCATACTAAGAAAGGGTGAGGTGAGAGTTAACAAAAAACGCGTTAAACCTGAATATAAATTAAATAATGGCGATGAGATTCGTATTCCTCCTATACGCGTTGCTGAAAAAACAACACCCGAAATTTCAACTAAGCTTAATAAAGTTGCTGATCTGGAAAAAGCAATCATCTATGAAGATGATGTGATTTTAGCCATTAATAAGCCTTCTGGTATTGCCGTTCATGGCGGTAGTGGTTTAAGTTTTGGTGTCATTGAGGGGTTACGCGCATTAAGACCCGAAGCAAAGTTTTTAGAATTAGTTCATCGAATTGATCGTGAAACATCGGGTGTACTATTAATAGCTAAAAAACGTTCCGCATTAAAAGCGTTACATGAGCAGCTTAGACTTAAACAGATGCAAAAAAATTATTTGGCATTAGTAAAAGGAAATTGGCCGTCAGAATGTAAAGTGGTGCAGGCGCCATTACTTAAAAACGTATTAAAAAGTGGTGAACGTGTTGTCAAAGTTGATAAAGAAGGAAAGCCTTCTGAAACGCGATTTAAAGTTGAAGAGCGATTTGATTTTGCAACTTTAATTAAAGCCAGTCCAGTTACAGGACGTACTCATCAAATTCGAGTTCATACTCAATATGCTAACCATCCAATTGCTTTTGATGATCGTTATGGTGATAACCAATTTGATATGCAACTGGCAAATACCAAACTTAACCGATTATTTTTACACGCGGCTAATGTGAAATTTATTCATCCGAAAACTTTACAAGAAATGCAGTTACATGCACCGATGGATGATAAGTTGCAAGCATGTTTAAATCAGCTTAGAAATGATAAATATCAACAAACAGAATCATTAAAATAAAAAGGTAATAAGTGCGAATGAAAGATCTCAATTTATACTTAATTAGACATGGGCAAACAGAGTGGAATATTAAAGATCAAATGCAAGGATCGCAAAACTCTCCTCTTACAGAACAAGGCGTTTTAGGGGCTAAAATAACAGGGCAATCTTTAAAAGATGTCCCTTTTTTGCAAGCATATTCCAGTACTCAACAACGTGCTATAGAAACACGTAATTATATCGTTAACGAAAATATTAAAGATATTCCAACATTTGAACTGTCTGATTTGCAAGAAATGGATTTTGGTGATTGGGAGGGTAAACATGTACCGACTCTTAAAAAGGAAGTGCCAGAGTTTACAACTTATTTAACCGATCCTGCTAATTTTGATGCTTCTGCCAATAAAGGTGAAAATTATCTTGATGTTCTAACGCGTATGAAACAAGGACTCAATACGATAATTCAAAATGCACCACAAAATACGGGTAATATTTTAGTCGTTTCGCATGGAACGGTATTGCGATTATTACTTTGCGTATTAAATGGAGGTGATTGGCGTTTACACCGTGATGATCAATACTTTCCGCGCATGTTAAATACCAGCATAAGTGTTGTTAATTATCAACAAACGGATGATAAATCAGAAGGAAAATTTACGGTTAAATACTATAACAATGTCGATCATTTAACGGATAAATAATCGGTGATGTAAATTTTTTATTATCTCTCAAATAATGTGTTTAATAACATAAAATGAGAGATAATAAGGCTATTTAGCGTTTATCTTTTACTGTATTTTGCGTAACGTTGTTGTAGCTGTTGTAACTGTTTAATTCTGGCCTCAATCCTCGAAATCATGATTTGATCACCTTTCGTTTGGTTTTTAGCATTTTGTAATATTTGGATTGCTCGTGGAAATTGACCTTCGAGTGCAATCAATTCTGCTTGAGCACTCATCTCTTTCGCTCTTGAATGCGATCCCCCATAAGCTAAAATCAGTAACTCCCAACCATTAGTATCATCATTGTGATCAAAAGTATATCGATGAAGTAGACTTATGGCTTGTTGATAATTTTTATTTTTCACATAAGCATTAGCCAAATTGAGTTGTAATGCGGAGCTATTTGGTGATTTTTTTATTGCCGTTTGCAATCGATTAATTGCAGCATTATTGTTATTTGTACTTAAATCAATATCCGTCATTAAATCTATGTACCAAATGTTATTAGGATCATTATCTAATAATGGTTGCAGTTGTTGTTTTGCTCTTTGATAATTGCCACTTCGGTAATCGGCTAGTGCATAACCATAAACGATGGCAATTTTGCTTTGTTCATTATTGAGTTTTTTGTAATCTTCGAGTAACAATTTGCCTGTATTGATATTATTACTCATTAAAATAGCTAATCTTGCTTTAGCTAAATAATAATTGAGTGATGGGGCAATATCTTTTTTAGAATATTGCATTGAACGATTTCGAATATCGGATAAACGGCTATTGGGTAATGGGTGAGTAAGTAAAATTTCTGGCGGCTTACTACTAAAACGAGTTTCATCAGCTAACTTTTGCAAAAACTCCGATGAAGCATATGGATCAAATCCTGCTTTAGCAAGTGTTCTTAGACCAACACGATCGGCTTCTTGTTCATTACTTTGTGTAAAACTAATCATGCTTTGCGTTGAACCCGCCATAGCACCTGTCATTACCATCATCCCAGCTTCTGGATTGGCTAATGCTAATAATAAAGAACCTAATGTGGCACCCCAGACATAAGGGCTGTTGCGATTTTGGTTTTCTATTGCCCTAGCTAAATGGCGTTGAGTAACATGACCAATCTCGTGAGCCATGACAGAGGCTAGTTGGCTTTCATTATTGGTATCCAATATTAATCTAGAGTGAATAACCACATTACCGCCAAAAAAAGCAAATGCATTAAGTACATTGCTTTTCATAATATAAAAGTGAAAAGGTGTTTGTACTGATTCCGATTTTAAAACTAATCTTTTACCTAAATCATTGATATATTGATTTAAAACAGGATCATTAATGATAGGGGCATCAGCGCGTAATAGCCGCATATAATAATCACCCATCTCCATCTCTTGCCCTATACTTAATGTTGAAGCAGCAGCAGTACCTATATCAGGAAGGTTGATGTTATCGGCATAAACTAATGGGGCATTTTGTAATAATAACGATGTAGATAGTACCAATGCGACTACTTTTTTTAACATTGTTTCAACCTATAGAGATAAGAATATTAACTGATTACTATTTTAGCCGAAAAAAAGGACAATTTCACTTTGAATTGCTCATCAACTGTTAGGTATATCAGGGGTTAATGATAAAAAATAATAAATTATTGGAATACTGCGGCTCGAATTTTTTCGATATCAACATTTTCGATGTATTTGACAATATTAGGGTAAACATTATAGTGATGACCAAATTCAGGTTTCATTAATTCATTAATAGCTTGAGATTTTGACCAATTTTGGAAGACTATACGATACATAGCTACAGCAACACCCGTGCGATCACTACCATGCCAACAATGAATTAATATTGGTTTGGGCGATTGATTAATGGCTTTTAGTATCTCAATTATTTTTTCGTCAGAAATATTTCCTGCTCGTATTTTGATCCAAACTTCAGAAAGATCCGTATTTTCTAATTTATCGCGATCACTATGCAGTAAACGTAAGTTAATTATGGTTTTAAAGCCTAACTTTTCAAGATATTGTATCTGTTTTCTGGTTGGCTGTTCTGATCGTGAAAGATCATCGGATATTTTATAAAAATTATCGGGTAAATTATCACTCGGTTTCATATTAGATTGACAGCCTATTATCATCAAGCAGACACAACACAGCATTAATGAATTTGCTAATTTTACTTTGATAAAATCATAACAAGATCTTAATTGTTGTGTTGTGTATAGCATAAATAGATACAATTTATTAATTTTTAAGCCAATTGACGACGGTTTTGGATAAATTCAATGATGTTTTCAATTTTCACCATCTCTTTATCACCACCACAACGATGTTTATATTCCACTTCGCCATTATCCAGATTTCGTTCACCAATAACAATAGTATGCGGGATCCCAATTAACTCAGCATCTGCAAACATCACACCTGGTCGCTCTTTACGATCGTCAAACAACACATCAATACCTGTTGCTTGTAAATCCGCATAAAGTTTTTCTGCCGTTGCTTGTACTTTTTCAGATTTATGCATGTTCATAGGAATAATGACAACACTAAATGGCGCGATGGCTTCTGGCCATACAATTCCACGCTCATCGTGACATTGTTCAATCGCTGCAGCTACAATACGACTTACGCCAATGCCATAACAACCCATAATCATAACGTGGTTTTGTCCATCCTCACCTTGAACGGTTGCTTTCATCGCTTCTGAATACTTAGTTCCAAGTTGGAAAATATGCCCAACTTCAATGCCACGTTTAATTTGCAATGTGCCTTTACCGTCTGGACTAATGTCACCTTCAACCACATTACGAATATCTTCAATGCGCGGTAGGGTAACGTCTCGTTCCCAATTGATATTAAAGTAATGTTTATGATCAATATTGGCACCCGCACTAAAATCACTCATTACTGCGACATCTCGGTCAATAATGATTGGCATATTAAGGTTGATTGGACCTAATGAACCAGGGCCTGCATTGACAATAGCGCGAATTTCTTCGTCAGTTGCAAATTCTAGTGGTGAAGCAACAATGTCAATTTTTTCAGCTTTGATTTCATTTAGAGTATGATCACCACGTACCAATAATGCAACTAATTGATGACCACTTTCTTTAGTCGCTTTTACCATTAATGTTTTAACGGTTTTTTCAATTGGTAAATTGAATTGTTGAACTAATTCATCAATGGTTTTGGCGTTTGGTGTATCAACAATTTCCATTGTTTTAGTCGGTGCTGCACGGTTTTGAGTTGGCGCTAATGCTTGTGCCATTTCGATATTGGCTGCATAATCCGATTCAGTTGAAAAGACAATATCATCCTCACCACTATCAGCTAAAACTTGGAATTCGTGTGACCAATTACCTCCAATAGATCCTGTATCGGCGCGTACGGCTCTAAAGTTTAAGCCAGCACGAGTAAACACGGCACTATAAGCTTTGTACATGTCATCATAAGTTTCTTGTAATGATGCTTGTGAAGTATGGAATGAATAAGCATCTTTCATAATAAACTCACGTGAACGCATTACCCCAAATCGCGGGCGAACTTCATCACGAAATTTGGTTTGAATTTGATAAACATTCAACGGCAATTGTTTATATGAACTCACTTCATTGCGTAGTAAGTCGGTAATTACTTCCTCATGCGTTGGTCCTAATACAAAGTCACGATTACCTCGGTCTTTAATACGTAATAGTTCTGGACCATATTGTTCCCAACGTCCACTTTCTTGCCAAATATCGGCAGGTTGAACAACAGGCATTAATACCTCAATTGCTCCCGCTTTATTCATCTCTTCTCGGACAATGTTTTCAACTTTTTTAAGTACACGATAACCAGTTGGCAACCAAGTATATAAACCGGCCGCAACTTTTCGGATCATACCGGCACGTAACATTAATTGATGACTAATTACTTCAGCATCAGCTGGCGTTTCTTTTAACGTAGAAAGAAGATATTTACTGGTTCGCATGAATTTATCCCGAAAAATAATTTACTTATAAATATACTAAAAATGCTTGCTAGTTTAGCAGTACCCAGCGCAACACTAAAGTAATTTTATCGTTATTTTTGATGTGAAATAGATAATAAGACCATCAAAACAGTATCAAACAAAGCAAGTTACTTGCGATAAATGCCAAATCTAATTCAAAAGAATCATGCATTATAAATTGGGGGGTATTGTGAAATTGCAGGCAGTTTTATAAAAATTTAGTATTAAAACTGATACTTTAATTTTTTTGGACACAATAAGTATCAAAATAGATATTTTTTCAAGAATATATCATATTGATTATATTAAGTTTTTTAGTATTTGTGTGACGTAGATCACGTTGATAAGGAGATTAAATTGATATCATACGCGCAAAATTTTAGACAAAGGAGTAGTTCAATATGGGCCAATTAACCATTAACGAGGGTATAACAACTTCTAAAGAGGATGCTGCGTTATCTAAATGGCGTAAAAGCGATACTTTATGGATGTTGAGCCTTTATGGTACTGCAATTGGTGCAGGGGTATTATTTTTACCAATTAATGCAGGTGTAGGTGGTTTGATTCCATTATTAGTGATGTTAATTCTCGCTTTTCCTATGACCTTTTTTGCTCACCGTGCTTTGTGCCGTTTTGTATTGTCAGGCAAAAGTAGAGACGGGGATATCACTGTCGTAGTTGAAGAAGCGTTTGGTCGCACGGCAGGAAATTGGATAACGGTACTTTATTTTTTTGCTATTTACCCCATTTTATTAGTATATAGTGTAGGTATTACTAATACTGTCGATAGTTTTATGGTGCACCAACTGGGTATGGCGTCACTACCAAGAGCTTTGTTATCATTTATTTTGGTCGCTTTTTTAATGTCGATTGTCCATTTTGGTGAAGAGCTTATTGTAAAAGTTATGTCCATTCTGGTGTTTCCTTTCATCGCGGTATTAATGATTTTGGCATTATTTTTAATTCCTGAATGGAATGGCGAAATTTTTAATAATATTTCTTTTAGCAGCAATGGTTACAGTGGACACGGTATTTTAATGACACTTTGGTTGGTTATTCCTGTTATGGTTTTTGCTTTTAATCATTCGCCAATCATTTCTTCTTTAGCTGTTGCTAAACGTAAAGAATACGGTGAAAATTATGCCGAATCAAAATGTACTAAAATTATTGCAGCAAGTAATATTATGATGGTTGCAACGGTGATGTTTTTTGTGTTCAGTTGTGCACTTTGTTTATCGCCTGCAGAACTTTTAGAAGCAAAAGCGCAAAATCTTTCAACGTTATCTTATTTAGCGAATCGTTTTAATTCGCCAGTTATTGAGTATATTGGTCCACCAATTGCATTTATTGCTATGGCTAAATCGTTTTTGGGGCACTATTTAGGTGCGAAAGAAGGATTTAATGGTATCGTGAATAAAGCTTTACGTAGTCGTAATAAAACACTATCTGAAAAGAAACTTGAAAAACTTGCTGTAACATTTATGTTTTTAACAGCATGGGGCATTGCAACGCTCAATCCAAGTATTTTAGGTTTAATTGAATCACTAGGTGGCCCAATTCTTGCAGTACTATTGTTTATAATGCCAATGTATGCAATTCATAAATTACCCGCATTAGCACAATATCGTGGCAAACTCAGTAATGGGTTTATTGTGATTATGGGATTTATTGCGATTTCAGCCGCTATTTATAATTTAGTTTAAAAGATCCCATTATTTATCGTAGTTGATTTGATTTTTTATGAACAAAACCATCGGCATTAGCCGATGGCTCGTATTCTTTAATAGGCAAAATAGTTTTAATAGTAAATTTGCTCCTTGCCCATTTCGTTGCAATAGTAAATTTATGAAGATTTAAACTTACGCAACACAGTTGCGTAAGTATCAAAAAGGGAAAAATATGAGTTCGGTATTTGAAATATTTAAAATTGGTATTGGTCCTTCAAGTTCACATACGGTTGGCCCTATGAGAGCCGGGAAGGCATTTGTTGATCAACTGATTAGTAATAACATGATGTCATCGGTAACCAAAATTGTGGCTGATGTCTATGGCTCTTTATCGCTAACGGGTAAAGGTCACCAAACGGATATCGCTATCATTATGGGACTTGCTGGCGAAAAACCTGATATGGTGAATATTGATAATATTCCATCTTTTATCGAAAAAATCAGTCAGACACATCGTTTACCGATTTATGATAATCGCTACGAAATCGATTTTCCTCTTGCTAGTTGTATGGTGTTTCATTCTAAATTTTTACCTCTCCATGAAAATGGTATGACGTTGAGTGCCTATAGTGGTGAAACGCTCTTGTTTCAGAAAACCTATTATTCAGTAGGGGGCGGTAAAATTGTAGAAGAAGAACAATTTGCAAAGCAAAAAACCGAATCAGTAAAACTACCTTATCGTTTTTCTTCTGCTGCACAATTATTGAAACATTGTGAAGATAATTCATTATCAATTTCCAGTATTATGATGAAAAATGAGCTGCAATTTCATTCGTATGAAGAAATTGAAGATTACTTTTCACGCGTAGGGCAAACTATTTTAGAATGTATCAAACGAGGTATGAATACAGAAGGTTTATTACCTGGGCCACTTAAAGTGCCACGCCGAGCTTTTTCTCTTTATCGACAGCTATCTACAACCAAAGATCAGATCATTAGTGATCCAATGGTGATCATTGATTGGGTTAATATGTTTGCACTTGCTGTGAGTGAAGAAAACGCAGCAGGGGGGCGTGTGGTTACGGCTCCAACTAATGGTGCTTGCGGTATTATTCCAGCGGTATTGGGTTATTATGATAAATTTATTAACCCAGTTACGCCTGATATCTATATTCGCTTCTTTTTAACTTGTGGTGCAATTGGTCAACTTTATCAAATGAATGCTTCTATTTCGGGTGCGGAAGTTGGTTGCC
The DNA here is from genome assembly GCF_016101285.1 of Gilliamella sp. W8136. NCBI lineage: Bacteria > Pseudomonadati > Pseudomonadota > Gammaproteobacteria > Orbales > Orbaceae > Gilliamella > Gilliamella sp. W8136. The sequence goes on along the minus strand of NZ_JACFQU010000019.1, from coordinate 10,948 downwards.
AAGGTGAGGTAGGTGTAGCTTGCTCAATGGCTGCGGCAGGATTAGCTGAGCTTTTAGGCGGAAATCCCGAGCAAGTTTGTATGGCTGCCGAAATTGCGATGGAACATAATTTAGGTTTGACTTGCGATCCGGTTGCAGGGCAAGTGCAAGTGCCATGTATTGAGCGTAATGCTATTGCAGCGGTGAAAGCTATCAATGCTACAAGAATGGCGTTGAGACGAATAACGGCAGCAAAAGTAACTTTAGATAAAGTGATTAAAACAATGTATGAAACGGGTAAAGATATGAATGCTAAATATCGAGAAACATCTCGAGGTGGATTAGCAATTACGGTACATTGTAGTTAAGAGCTCATTTTTTATCTTCGCCTTTTTTATAATTGGCGAAGATAAAAATTACGTTATATCCTTAGTTTTAGCGTTTTATTTTTTGAATTTTTTTAGTATTTCCAGCGCATGGTATTCACTTTAGAACGTAAAAAATCATTTTCAACAAGTACGTCAACTTTTTCTTTGTTTGTTGTTCGTTTTTTTCTTTTCCGCTTTGGTTGGTCTGCTGAGGTTTTGTGAATGACTTCGTTGTAGGCAAGTAAGTTATTAAGCTGATCGAGTTCGCCTAATCCTTTAAGAACTGAAATTAATGTTTGTAATGTGATTGATTCGCCTTGCTCAATACGTTTTATTGTTGCTATACCAATTTGAGATTTGTCGGCAAGTTCTTGTTGCGATAAATTTTTTTCGATTCTAGCCATTTTTATTCGGCGACATAACAATTTTATCATGTCGTTAATTTCATTCATGAATAATCCTTACTGGGTAAACTAAAATTTAAGGTTATTTTTATAGCTAAACATGTAATATATCATTTAAACTTTCAATGATATCACTGGCTAATAAACTATATTTATTATGTCTTTTTAAAGCAGCATCACCGGCTAATCCATGTAAGTAAACACTTACTGGGGCTGCTTTTGTCGGCGATAAATGTTGAGCGATAAGTCCTGCTATTATTCCCGTTAAAACATCGCCCGTCCCCCCGGTAGACATACCATTATTTCCGGATTGGTTAATATAAGTGGCGTGTTCAGGTATTGCGACAATGGTTTTTGCATCTTTTAGAACACAGATTACGTCAAAGTCTTGTGCAAATTTTTTAGCTGTTGTGATGAGATTAGATTTAATATTTTCAATCGGTAGATTGACTAACCTAGACATTTCGCCCAGATGTGGCGTGACAATAACCGTTGACTGAGCTTGTTGAAGTAATTTTAAATTGGTAGCCAAGGTATTAAGTCCATCAGCATCAATAATTATAGGAATTGTAGCGTATTGCAATACGTGCGCTAGGATTTTATGAGTATCATCGGATACGCCCATTCCTGGTCCAATCACAATGACTGAAGCCCAATTTATTAATTCTTCGAGTTTTTTTATATCAATTTTATTGGGAATATATGGCGTAAGTAATACTTCAGGTAGTTGTGTCAATAAAATATCACGATTGCATATTGGTGTGTAAATACGTACTAACCCTGCACCGGTTTTATAAGCGGCTTTAGCCGAAAAGAACGCCGCTCCGGACATATTTTCTGAACCAGCAATAATCAATACTTTACCATAGCTACCCTTATGGCTATTATTTGAACGGCATGGCAGTAATTGACTCAACTCATTAGATTGATAAGTATAATGACTTGCTGGGGTATTTGCATAGATACCAATATCTGCAATCGTGACTTCACCAGCTAATTCAGCTCCAGGATAAAGTGATAAACCAATTTTTGAATAGGCAAACGTTACCGTTTGTTTGGCCTTGACTGCAATACCAAGAATTTTACCTGTATTGCTACAAAGTCCTGAGGGAATATCAACAGCAAGCACTTCAGCATTACTTTGATTAATCAATTCAACCGTATGAAGAAAGTCGCCAGTGACAATACGATTAAGTCCTATACCAAAAATGGCATCAACAATAGTTGTATATTTGGCAAACGAATCAATGGGTGATGTTACAAAGGTAATATTATAATGCTGGGCTATTTTAAGTTGCTGTAATGTTTCATCGGAAGCATTTTCTGGCTTACCAATTAAATAAACATCCACATCAATATGTTGTAATTTAAGTAGGCGAGCAACAGCAATACCATCACCACCATTGTTACCGTATCCACATACTACAGCTACTTTATTTAAATTATAGTTATTGAGTTGGTTCACAACGGCTAGTGCCGCGCGTTCCATGAGTACTAGAGAGGGTAAACCAATTTCATTTGAGGTATAAGCATCGTAATGCTTCATTTCAGACGAGGTAACTAAGTATTGCATGATACTGCCTCTTTCTGTAAATGAGATGCCACATTAAGTGGCAAAATCATACAGGTAAATTAATCAATGATTAGATTAATGATTGTTCATTCATTTGCTTTTTTAACTGTTGTTTTTTTAGGCTTTCTAAGATTTTATTATGTATTCCGCTAAAACCGCCATTACTCATAATTAAAATGGCATCAGTCGGTTTAGCCGATTTTGTTATCATTTCGACAAGTAAATCGATATCGCCAGACCAATATGCAGGCTGAATACAACCATCCACAACATCCGCTACTAACCATGGTAATTGTTCAGGTTGGAATAGGAAAACTTCATCAGCACGACCAAGTGATGGCGCCAACTCATCTTTTGATACTCCAAGCTTCATTGTATTTGAACGAGGTTCAAGAACAGCTAAAATTCGGCGATTAGCGCCAATTTTACTACGTAATGCTTCAAGTGTTGCCAAAATTGCAGTTGGATGATGGGCAAAATCGTCATATATTTCTATATTATTAACTTCACCATAAAGTTCTAACCGTCTTTTGGCGTTGATAAATGAACCGAGTGCTGCACAAGCATCCGTCGGCTTAATACCAACATTATGAGCTGCAGCAATAGCCATCAACGCATTATGCATGTTATATTCACCGACTAAAGAATACTTAACTTCGCCTACTTTTTCGCTATTGTAGTAAACCGCAAAATGGCTGGCATCACTGTTAATACGTTGTGCTAACCAACCTGTTTCAGATTCCGTAAAGCTTTGTTCGCTCCAGCAACCTTTAGCTAGTACTTGTTTTAAATTAACATCATCTTGTGGCGTGATGATAAGTCCTTTACTTGGTACTAAACGAACTAAGTGGTGAAACTGCTTTTGGATTGCAGCAAGATCATCAAAAATATCAGCATGATCAAATTCTAAATTATTCATGATTAATGTCTTAGGGCAGTAATGCATGAATTTTGAGCGCTTGTCAAAAAATGAACAATCGTATTCGTCAGCTTCAATAACAAAAAAGTTACCTTCGCCTAATCTTGCCGATACATCAAAATTACCAGGTACACCACCAATAACAAAACCTTGCTTATAACCTTGTTTTTCTAAAATCCAATTGACCATTCCAGCAGTGGTTGTTTTACCATGTGTACCTGCAACCGCGATAACCCAACGATCGCGTAAGACATTGTCATGTAACCATTGAGGGGCTGAAATATAAGGAATATTATTATCAAGCACATATTCAACACAAGGGTTACCTCTTGATAACGCATTACCAATGATCACCAGATCAGGGGTAGGAGTCAGTTGTGAGGGATCATATCCTTCAATAATATCAATATGCTCTTTTTGTAAGAGTGTACTCATCGGCGGGTAAACATTTTTGTCTGAACCCGTTACGTGATGACCCTGCGAACGGGCTATTAATGCAATTCCTGTCATAAATGTGCCACAAATTCCTAGAATATGAATATGCATTTTTAGTCCTTAACTTTTTAATAAAATGTACTGATAATAATATCTGTTTTGTTATCACTGTCGTTTTGATTGGCAATTGGATGTAATTCCGAAATGTCCAGATAATTATAGTCGATTTTTATGGCTTATGCGATAGGCCATAAATATCGAATCAATAATTTTGCCATTTGATTACCTCGAAATTCATCTACCATCAGATGATAAACGATTTTGACATTTTTTAATGATTGATCTGGCCATTGTTGCAAATTAGCATTAAATAATATCCCTTCAATCACCGGTCCCCCTTTTTGGGGTTCCAAAACCAATCTAAGATGTTTTTCTGCAAATAAGCGCTGTTGATGAATGATAAATTCTCCATCAAAAATAGGCTCAGCAAACCCTTCTCCCCAAGGTCCTGCTTCTTTTATATGTTTTGCGATCGCATAATTAAAATCTTTACCATCAATTTCACCATCTGTTTCAATAATTGGTTCTAGTGATGTCTTAATTAATTTTGTATTGATTAACTCTTCAAAACAATTTTTAAATTGTTCAAAATCTTCTTCACGAATGGTTAAACCTACCGCCATTGCATGACCACCAAAACTTACAATTAAATTAGGGTATTTCTGATCAAATTCATCTAATAAATCACGGAAATGTATTCCTGCAATTGATCTTCCCGATCCTTTTAAAAAACCGTCTGATGTTGAAGCAAATGAGATAACGGGTCGATAATACTTATCTTTTAATCGGGCAGATAAAATACCAATAATACCTTGATGCCATTCAGGATGATAAACAATAAGTATGTCAGGAATAGCTGTTGCTTGATTTTCAATTTTTTGAATAAATGATAATGCTTCTTTATGCATAGTTTGCTCAATCAACTTGCGATCATTATTGAGCATATCAAGATTTTTGGCTTGTTCTAAAGCAGTATCAAAATCATCACAAAGTAATAATTCAACACCTAAAGACATATTATCCATTCTACCTGCAGCATTTAATCGGGGGGCCACATAAAAAGCGAGATCGGTTGCAGTGAAAGAAGACTGCTCTTTTTTAGCAATTTGCAATAAAGCTTTTATTCCTTCACAACAATAGCCTGATCGAATTCGGCTTATGCCTTGATGGACTAATATTCGATTATTGTGATCAAGTTTTACTACATCAGCAATAGTACCTAACGCCACTAAATCCAGTAAATTAGTAACATTGTATGGCGTTAAATTTCTCTTTGTATACCAATCTTCCTTACGTAATTTTGCCCTTAGTGCCAGCATAAAATAAAAGGCTACCCCGACGCCAGCCAAATGTTTAGATGGAAAAGCACAATCAGGTAAATTAGGATTGATTATGGCATCAGCATTGGGTAACTGTTCAGGACATAAATGATGATCAGTAATAATCACCATTAAATTAGCTTGCTTTGCATACTCGACCGCTTCAACAGCAGCAATACCATTATCAACAGTGATAATTAAATCCGTGTGTTGTGAAATAGCTTTTTTTACTACGCTTATACTTAATCCATAGCCATCTTCAAAGCGATCTGGAATAATATAATCAACAAATTGACAGCCCATTTTTCTAAGTGCTGTGACCATTAATGCCGTACTTGTTGCCCCATCGGTATCGAAATCACCGACAACGACAATGCGTTTATTCTCTTTCATTGCCGAATAAAGAATTTCAACAGCATTTTGTGTCCCATCCAATTTATCAAAATTGCATAAATTTTGCGTAGTATAATCAAGTTCATGCATGGATCTAATACCACGCAATGCGTATATTCGTTGCAATAATCGCGGAATATCTTGTGATAACTCAGGAAAAATTTCAGGTAATTTTCGATGTAATATTTTGGTTTTATTCATATTATAAATGTTAGCGTCAAAACGCTAACATATGTCTTTATATTCGTTTTAATTAATGATTAAAAATGATTAGTTAAATATTACTTAACCGATTTTTTATTTAAAATAGTCAGTAATTTATCAGCAGGAACATAGCCAGAAACAAGTTGACCATCAGCTAAAACAATGGCAGGTGTGCCAGTAATACCAATTTGTTTGCCAACGTTAAATTGTTGGGTTACATAAGGTATCATACTGCTTGCCGGAGAGATAGGATTATCTTTGTAAGCATTTTCAAAAGCAGCTTTACGATCTGCTACACTCCAGATTGATTGCATGTTTTTCCCAACTTCGCTATCTGCACCAGCACGAGGAAAAGCAAAATAGTGCACTGAAATACCCGCATCTAAATATTTATTAATATTTTCATGCAATAACTTACAATAATGACAAGTATAATCGGTAAATACTGAAATAACATATTTTTCATTGTTAGCTTTATAGACAATAGCATCTTTCTCAATAGATTTAATTAATTTAACATTGTTGCTATTGGCTATATTTTGTGGTTCATCACCTTGTACATCAAAAATAGGTCCTTGAGTTAAGTATTTACCATCATCAGAAACATAAAAAATACCATCAGGCGTAATCACGGTTTTAAATCCATTTACTGGACTATTCTCAATTTTTATATCTTTGGATTCATAACCTAATCGGTTTAAGCTTTTTGTAATATCTGTATTAGCTGCTAGTACTGAAGTTGAGATTAATGCCAAACCTATACTTAAAACTATTTTCTTCATTTAATTATCCTTATTTTGTTGAGAACTACGCTCGAGGATGATGTTTGCTGTGTAACTGCTTTAACCTTTCCGTTGCTACATGTGTGTAAATTTGAGTGGTTGATAAGCTACTATGACCGAGTAGCATTTGTACCACGCGTAAATCCGCGCCATGATTAAGCAAATGGGTTGCAAAAGCATGTCGAAGTACATGGGGGGAAAGAGCCTCAATATTAATGCCGGTTAGTATGGCATAATATTTGATTCTATGCCAGAAAGTCTGTCTGGTCATTTTTTTTCCTAATCTGCTTGGAAAAAGTACATCAATTGCACCATTTTTCAAAAGATCATTTCGAGCATATTTAAAATAATATTCTAACCAATAAATCGCTTCTTCACCAAGTGGCACTAGACGTTCTTTGTTACCTTTACCGATGATTCGAACGACACCTTGACGTAAACTAACATCACTTATTTCTAAATTAACCAATTCAGAAACACGTAAACCTGTGGCGTAAAGAACTTCTAGCATGGCTTTGTCGCGAAGCTCAATAGGATCTTCAATACTAGGTGATTCAAGCAAAGCATCAACTTGTGATTCGGTTAAATCTTTAGGCAGTTTTTTGGGTAATTTAGGTGATGATAAAACTGCAGAAGGATCATCAGTACGATAATTTTCTTGATAAAGATACTGAAAAAATCGTTTAGTTGCACTGAGTAAACGTGCAGAGCTGCTGGCTTTATAACCATCTTGAACTCTCTGCATTAAAAAATTCTGTAAATTATCCGTTTGTGCGGTCAATAACGTTACATCTTGTTGTTGCAGTGATTGACTTAATGCTATTAAATCAAGTTTATAAGATGCAACAGTATTTTCTGCTAAATTGCGTTCTAGCCATAGTGCATCTAAAAATTGTTGTATTAACAGTTTATTTTGTGCTGGTATATTTTTATCAGATATCAAAAGTCATCTCTACTATTAATTTATGATAATTATTATATACCAACTGAGGATAAGTTGCAGATAGGTTCAGATTATAGGCTGGTATAATACTTTTTCGATATTCAATTATTCGTTTAACCCATTTTTTACTTAAACGTATAGTTAACCTGAAACTTTTTGACAAAATCATTTTATTAAGCGGGTTATACTAATTTTTGTAAACACATTAGCATCTATTTTTTTATTGTATACCATTAACTGCATAACGTTATTTAATGTCTAAAGTTTTAAAATAAACAGATCTAAAAAGTTTGATATCGGTTTTTTGTTCAAATATCATTACTTTTATAATTAATCCTTGCTAAGAACATCAATCTTTTCAATTCGAATTTTGTTACAGCATACCTTTTAGTAAAATGATCTATTTTGATTATAAAACCACATTTTGTAATATATTTATAGGTTCACTTACAGTTAAATTTATAAACAATTATCATTAATACAATTAAATAATTAATGATTTTTTTGAATCATTATTTATAACATTTATCTATAATAACTTTTTCTTCAATTGATTTTTCAGGGTTGTTACTTAAATCATCTAAAATATCACCTAAACATTGACTGCGTTGCTTACTTACTTGCAGCATATTTTGTTCACTTAATGTTAGATTGCTCTTTTTCTCTAACATGATAATAATAATTTTATATATTTGAAAAATTCTTATATATTTATTAAATACTAAAGACTCAACATCATCAAAAGAAATTTTCGTTTTAATATATTCCTTTCTTTTATCATCTTCCTCACTCAATTGAAGGTCAGTAAACAAAACTTCAGGAGTTGGATAATTACGTAATAAAGGAATAAAAAACTCAGGGTAAGGGTAATCCTTTTTTATTTTCTCAAAATCCTTTTGAAAAGACTGTTTTTGTTCTAACGAAAGTGATGATATTTTTTCTTCAAAAAAATTTGCACATTCTTCAATATTGTAACTAACAACCAAATTCAGATTGCAATAAGAATGAGTGTTTGCAAATGATTGGTTATTAATAAAAACAAACAATAAGGGTATCAAGATTTTATTCATTAACTTGCAAAGTTGCGACAATATTATTTCCATTTTTTGATACTCAAAAAGGTAAGACACCACTCCTCCATCAAAGCTCCGCATTATTTCTAATTTATTTTTCCTATCCATTTATACTTAATATCAACACCCTTACTGTTCAATTCTAGATGGATAATGACTATCATCGTATCTTAAAATTTAACCTATTCATAAAATAATTCTTCATCTTTTGGTTGCCAAAAGAAAGCAAAGTAATTTTCACCGACAAAAAAGAGTTTATTGTCCATATAAATCGCCTGATTGCCATTCAATAAAAAATTAGTTAATCGGGTATTTTCAATATTTTGGAAAGTGATATATTCCAACTCATTACTTATATCAATACCTACTTTCTTAAAATTTTCAACCTGTTGTTGGTATAAATTTTCATTATTGAAAAACTTTTTAGCATTGATTTTATTCAGAGTTATTGGAAAAGACTGTTGATAATTGAGACAAAAAATATTTTCTTCAATATTTAGTGTCATAGTCATATCATAGAAATCATTTTTATCCTCAAGATAAGAGCGTAAATAGTTATTGGCTTGAAAGTTTGATAATAAAAGACTTTTTGAGGAGTGCTTATTTTTATCTTTAGGCGGAAATTGATTATAACATTCCGATGTCACAGGAATTTCTTTAAATTTCCCATTTTGGTTTACTTGATAATGTTGGATTTCAATAGTTTCATCTTCAAAACGTTGCCGACGTTCAATTGAATAGTTTTTATCTATGTTAAAATAACGATAACCAACAGGAAGCCCGTATCCTCCAGGCCCGCCCCTTGTCGTGGTTATATAACTAAAAATTAATAGTTTATCTGACACTTTATCATTGTCTGAAAATAAATATAAATACGAATCCCTTTCTCCACTATCCATAACATAACTAATAATATATGGATTAATATTTGAAGAAATTGAAGGTAATTTCGCTGCTAATATATCTTCTCCCTCGTACGAAGGAATATCCAAATACTTTTTATAATGGACAGGTATTTCTTTTAATGAGTCTTCCTTATCTAATTCATACAAATCATAATCATTTAAAGGAGTGTCAATAATCGGTAGTTGTGTCAACTCTTTTGAAAATGATTTGTCATTTGATTGAGAGAGATCTTTTTCTAAGTTTTCTGAAAAAATGAGTAAATATCCTGATTTAGTCATGAAAACCATAAAATTACCTGTTTTTATTAAGTCTGTAAATTCCTCTTTAAAACAGGGATAATTTTCATTTTCATAGTTATTTCTTGTTACTTCTATTTGGTTTTCTAGTGGGATTTTTTCTTCTATAAAAATTTTTTTATACTTGTCTGTTAGTTCGGGAGATTTCCAATATGATAAAGGTGTTTCAATATCAGTCGTTGTCTCATGTGGCATGGTACAAATTTTATCTACTGTTAAATCGCCATCAATTAAGATTAGTTTAGTTTCTGAATATTTATCTATTAAACGCTCTCTTTCAGAATCTGATTCATAATCTAAAGCTGTATTTTTCGAAACTTTATAAAAATACCATGTTTCGGGTGGTTCGGTTGCATAGACAATGTTTATTGATAAAAATAACACCGTAATAATTTTTAAAAAGATTTTTTTTAATTTCATAATGGTTCTTTCATCGTAAATCATAGATTAGGTATATTTTGCTAACTAAACTCAATTAATATGTATTTTTACATACATGCTTTACATGTAAAGTAAAAATTTAATAAAACCAATTGGTAAGTTATTTATTATCTAACCCAAATTTTCCTGTTTCGGGATTAATTTTATATTTAATCCAACTTCCAGTTGTTGTGGATTCTAAATCATAAATAAAATACAGTGTCCATAAATTATAATCTTCTAGATAATACAGTTTTTCTACGGCCAAACTATCATTTGGATTATTTTTGTATTCATAACATATTATAGAATCCACTTTTTTATTATTTTTATATGAGATTAATTCGATAGTTATTAAAAATTCGTTTTGAGTTTCTTCTTTTTTTAATTTTAATTCAATATTATTCTTAAGTTTCGATATAGTTATTTCATCATTGTTTAGGTCACGAAATTGCTGATAATAACTTTTTTTTATCTTCGAAAGAGTACATGTGTCATCATCTTCACAAGTTCTATTTACAGATTGTACAAATTCTTTACTTGATATTAATTTTTCACCAGTAAACGAGTTGGTTATTAAGATTTCATTTTTTATAGTATTTGCAATTGCTTTATTAACGTTTACAAACACAATAAAACAGATAATAATCATATAAATTAACTGTTTCATTCTTTGATTTCCTTAACTTTCTTCATATCATAATATTGAACATGTAAATGATGATCGTGATTTGTAGTTTCTATTGGATTTTGGTTTAAAAAGTATACTTTACCCTTTATGGAGTAACTTGATCCTCGCCAAAAAAGTGGACAAAAGTCGCCTCTATGATATAAACAAAAATCATAGGAGACAAATATCATGGTCAAAAAATTT
>NZ_JACFQU010000018.1:0-89350 GCF_016101285.1 Gilliamella sp. W8136 | reverse complement strand
TGTATTTAGCTACTGTTTAATATTTTTTAGCCCTCTTTTCTTCTCTTCTTTTATTTTGAACTTAATCGTTATTCTTGACTTTTATCAATTTTTATATAAGATATAAATTATATCAGTTTAGTGTAGTTTTATATGAAATATAAAGGTTTTTTGTATTTCTATAAAGATATTAGATTATTTTTGTAAATAAAAAAATAATATCTAACTACTCTTCGTTTTTTATTATAGAATACATTGTTCTTGTCAACTAATGGATTAACACTTTCAGAAAGATGCAAACTAAATATAAGTCATTACGATCAAAAAGCTATTCTGTCCCATGTGAATTGTGCAGTACCGGATCACTATGTATCCCAATGTTACTCAATAATACCCTACATACAGTGTTAGATCGTAAAAAGTCTTATATAAAAGATGAGATCTTAATTCACGAAAACACTTCTTTCACAAAATTATTCATCATCCATTCAGGCGCATTAAAAACCTATGTTACTACTTCAAATGGTAATGAACAAATCAATGGTTTTTATTTACCAGGTGATATTGTTGGGTTAGACTCCATTTCAACAAGGGTTTATAACTATACTGTTAAAGCATTAAATAATGTTTCTATATGCGAACTTCGCTATGATGAATTAATGGAATTGGTTGATACAAATAAAACTACAAGAGATATGATTTTAAAATTATTAAGTAATGATATCTATAATTTTCAAAAATTAGTTTTATGTTATTCACAAAAAAAGGCTGATGAACGTCTAGCCTATTTTATTTATTCTCTTTATAAACGTTATGAAAAACGTGGTCATACTTCATTGAATATAAAGTTATCTATGAGTAGAACCGATATCGCTAATTACCTAGGATTAACCATTGAAACTGTTAGTCGAATTTTAACTAAATTTCAAGAACTTGATATTTTATCCGTGAAAGGAAAATATATTTTCATCAAAAATTTAAACGCTTTAATTGTTTTGGGAAAGTAATTTATTTCATGATAAAATGTTAACTAAGTTAATTCTAAGGTTAATCAAATATGATAAGTTTAAAGAAAACTCTTATTGTAGCGACTATCGCTGCGAGTCCAATTAGCTCATTTGCAGCTCAACAATTAAATGAAGATCAAGCTAAAGATCTTCAATCTTTTAAACAAATTACTGTTCGTGGTGCTTTTTATACCGATAATGATTATGTCATGGCTATGTCAAAAGCAGCTGATAAAGAAGGTGCTTCAGCATTCTATATAACTACTACTAATATCAGTCCATCGAATGATACATTGCGTATCGTTTACGCTAAATTATATAAGTCAGATGCACCAAAAGCTGTTGAAACAGCAGAGAAATTTCGTAAATTTGAAGGTGTATTTGAATATCCAAAATCTAAGGCGATTCGTTTAGAACCTTTTAATATTGTGCGTATACGTGGATACTTTCCTAGTGAAATTGATTTAAATCAAGCTGTTGCAAAAGAAGCTTTAACAAAAGGTGCTTACGCTTTTTATATTGATTCTCGTTCTGAATTAGGCAGCAATATCCAAGTCGCAGCTTACTTGTTTAAAAAAGATGCTCCAGAGCGTAAACTTCAACCTGAAAACGCCATTCCTTATGATTCTGAAGCTGGCCAACTTGCACTTGCTCAAGGTGGTGAAGCTGCGATGCAAGTTGAAAAACCTGGTTATTATTCACCATCAGCATTTAATGAAAAATTTTATGCAGACAAATTTAATAATAAAGTAAAAGTAATAGATCAATCTACCACAAAGACAACACAAACAAAAATAACTGAAACTGCTTCAACTGATGTTGCACCTGCAGTTGCAACCGAACCACAACGCTTAACACGTTACACTGTAACGCTTCCTGACGGAAGAAAAATTCAAGAGTTGAATGATGCTACTGCCGCAAAAATGGTTGCTTTTGATACTATTAAATTCCGAGGATATTATGTAACTGATCATGAAATTTCTTATCAAGCAGGTAAAAGAGCGATTGAAAATGGAGCTAAATATTATCATATTGCTCGAGTAGCTCATGATACCAAAGGACCTAATATCACTGTATTTGTAGATCTTTACAAGTAGCATTTTTGAAGATGGGCGTATTCCACGCCCTACTTTCTCTTTTATTTCCTTCTTATTATTTCATGTTCTAATTTTCAAACCTGAAATGCTCATCCTAATATTTATAATTCAGATTTTACAAGTTCGATCTGTTGTTTAACTCGTTTAGGTGAAATTGGATAAGGGGTTCCTAATTGCTGAGCAAATAGATTCACTCTTAACTCTTCAATCATCCAACGTATATTAATGACACTATCTTTAGATCTAACAATTTGTGGCAAGCTATTAACCCATTTTTCATATTGATTTTCAACTTCCTCAATAATATTCATTGATTGTCTATCTTTTGTTACATTACCCATAAGTTTTTCAATTCTTTTTTCAATTGCTAGTAAATAACGATAAACATCAGCAAGTCGTTTATAACCCGAATCAGCAACAAAACCTTTATAAACTAGATTACTAAGTTGCCTTTTTATGTCTGACAGAGCAAAAGCTAATGATAGATCAACTCGACCTTTTAATTTTTTGTTAATGTTATAGTGTAAAGTCAAAATACTTTCTACCTGTTTAGCAATATCTATAACCGTTTCATTGATATTTGTTTTGGTATAATCAAGCAATTTTTGATATTGATCTTGATTTTGAATATTTTGATTATATTTATCTATTAATTCATCAACAGCACAAGCAATACAATCATCAATCAACATTAATACGGTACCAAAAGAATTAAAATAAAGTCCTAATTTGGATTTATTCGGTAATTTTTCATGTAAATATTTGATTGGTGAAGGAATATTCAGCATTAACAAACGTCTAAGACCCAATTTATTTAATTTTTGTTGTTCCTCTTGATTATCAACTAATTCGATACTAACTGAATCTTGATGATCGATAAGTGCAGGATAAGCTTTAACTGTATAATTTTTCTGTTTTTCTTCATAAGTTGTAGGTAATGTACCAAAATTCCAATCAGTTATATTACTTTGCTCAATGGATACTATTTTTTTGGTAGTTAAAGTGGATAAAGCTTTTTGAACTTCATTTTTTAACTGTTCTTTCAATAAGACTAAATCTTTGCCTGATGCAATTTCTTCATTATTGCTATTAATAATGCTAAATGTCATTTTTAAATAATCGGGAACCTGATCTAGTTGCCAATCTTCAGATGTGATTTTTACTCCAGTCATTTTGCGAAATTCATTTTCTAAACTTTCAAGAATTGGTTGGTCTGTTGTTTTTATTCTCTCTAAAAATGCTTCTGCATAATTCGGTGCAGGAACAAGATTACGACGTAATGACTTTGGTAATGATTTAATTAAGGCAATAATTAAATCTTTCCTGAATCCAGGAACTTGCCAATCAAATCCTCTATTTTTTATTTGATTTAACAAATCAATAGGGATTTTAATTGTGACGCCGTCACGATTATGACCAATATCAAATTGATACTCTAATGCTAATTTAAAATTATCTTGATACCAGAAATCAGGGAAGTCACTTAGATTAACCAGCTGTGCTGATTGTTTGATCAGCATCTGCTTTTCAATATTAAGATAATCAGGTTGAGATTTTTGCTTTTGTTTCCACCAACTATCAAAATGTTTTGTAGAAATAACTGAATCGTCAATACGTTTATCATAGAATTCGTAAAGCTCATCGTCGTCAATTAAAATATCTTGGCGACGAGATTTATGTTCAAGATCTTCAACTTCCTTGATTAATTTTTGATTTTGTTTATAAAATTTGTGATTAGTTAACCAATCACCTTCAACTAATGCGTGCCTGATAAATAAAGAACGACTTAAAACTGGATCAATTTTACTGTAATTAACTATACGACTAGCAACAATTGGTAAACCAAATAATGTTACTTTTTCGTTGGCTATTGTGGTGCCCTGCTTTTTAGACCATCTTGGCTCACTATAACTGTATTTAATCAAATGTTGGGCTATAGGCTCGATCCATTCTGATTCAATTTTAGCTGCAGTTCTCCCCCATAATCGACTTGTTTCGACCAGTTCGCTAACAATACACCATTTCGGCTGACTTTTAAAAAGTGCTGAATTTGGAAAGATTGCAAACTTAATATTTCGGGCACCGATATATTCACGTTTTTCAATTTCTTTCATGCCAATATGAGATAATAACCCACTCAACAAAGAAGTATGTAAGGAAATATAATCAGCAGCTTTACTGTTTATTGGAAAAGCTAATTGTTTGATGGTCTGTCTAATTTGCGTATAGACATCTTGCCATTCCCTGATACGAAGATAATTTAAAAATTCTTTTTGACATAATCGTCTAAATTGATTTCCAGATAAAAGATCTTGCTGTTCTTGGATGTAATTCCACAAATTAATTAAAGATAAAAAGTCTGATTCTTTATCTGCAAAACGGCGATGTTTTTCATCAGAAGCTTGTTGTTTATCAAATGGTCTTTCTCTTGGGTCTTGGATAGACAAGGCTGCTGTAATTATCATTATTTCTTTTGTACAACCTGATCGCCTTGCTTCTACTAACATTCTGGCCAATCTTGGATCAATAGGCAATTGAGCTAAAATTTTACCTGTTTCAGTTAAATGATACTGATGATGCTTAATGTATATTGCACCAAGCTCTTCTAATAATCGAATACCATCACGAATATATCTGGAATCAGGTGCTTCGACAAAAGGAAACGCTGCGATATTACCTAAACCTAATGAAGTCATTTGCAAAATTACCGAAGCTAAATTAGTTCGTAATATTTCGGGATCAGTAAATTCTGGTCGGGATAAAAAATCCTTTTCATCATATAAACGAATACATATACCATCCGAGGTACGCCCACAACGACCTTTTCGTTGATTAGCCGAAGCTTGAGATATCGGTTCAATTGGTAATCGCTGGACTTTTGTTCGATAGCTATAACGACTAATTCTGGCTAAACCAGGATCGATTACATATTTAATTCCTGGTACAGTTAATGATGTTTCTGCGACATTAGTTGCAAGAATAATTCGACGTTTGGAATGGGATTGGAATATGCGATTTTGTTCTGTTGCAGATAATCTAGCATATAAAGGTAAAATATCGGTATGGCGTAATTCTAATTTATTAAGTATATCGGCAACATCACGAATTTCCCGTTCACCAGTTAAAAATATTAATATGTCACCAAAGCTTTCTGCTGATAGTTCCTCAATAGCATCAAGAATAGGTTGAAAATCGTTATTTGTATCATCTTCTTCATTGAAAATGGGTGGACGGTATCTCACTTCAACAGGATAAGTTCGTCCAGAAACTTCAATTATTGGCGCTTGATTAAAGTGATTAGAAAATCGTTCCACATCAATGGTTGCTGACGTAATTATTACTTTCAAATCTGGACGTTTAGGTAATAATTGCTTGAGATAACCTAAAATAAAGTCAATATTTAAACTACGTTCATGAGCTTCATCAATAATAATAGTATCATATTGTAGCAACAATTTATCTTTTTGGATTTCAGCAAGTAATATACCATCAGTCATTAATTTTATTAATGTTGTTTCACTCACATGATCTGAAAATCTAACTTTATAACCAACTAACTGCCCTATTTCTGTTTTTAATTCTTCCGCAATACGATTTGCAACAGAACGAGCTGCTAATCGTCTTGGTTGCGTATGACCAATATATCCTTTAATCCCTAAACCTAGCTCTAAACAAATCTTCGGAATTTGTGTCGTTTTACCTGACCCCGTTTCACCTGCAATAATGACAACTTGATGGTTTTTTATAGCATCATAAATCGCCTGTTTTTTTTCAGATACAGGTAAATTGTCAGGATAATGAATTTTATTTGGTAACGACAATACTCGGGCTTGGTAATGCTGGTTAGCTGCTTGTATAGCCAAATTAATATCATTCTCAAAATGATCTTTTTTAGCCAGTTTTATTATTTTATGTTTATCTAAGAAAGTCGTTGATTTTAAATCTTTTAGTTGCTGTTGAGATAACATAGAGAGTAAAATGCTCTGTTAATAATCTAAATTGTGCTCAATTATAGCAAATTAAACTTTTTATTAGGAGTTTAAATGAAAAAAACGATTTTTATTTTACCTTTAAT
Organism: Gilliamella sp. W8136; assembly: GCF_016101285.1. NCBI lineage: Bacteria > Pseudomonadati > Pseudomonadota > Gammaproteobacteria > Orbales > Orbaceae > Gilliamella > Gilliamella sp. W8136. The sequence goes on along the minus strand of NZ_JACFQU010000018.1, from coordinate 83,192 downwards.
TGCTACAGCTTTAACCATTTCTGGTTGTAATAAATCAAACAATGTCAAAGATACCGATCTTATGCATCACCACTTTGTGCTAGTAAAGGCTAATGGACAAGAAATCGCATCTGATAAGTATGCTGAATTAGAATTCGGTGAAAATATGACAATAACAGGAAAAATGTGTAATTTATTTTCTGGTAAAGTTGCATTAAATGATAATGTTATTAAAGGAGCAGGTTTAGCTATGACCAAAATGGCTTGTCCTGATAGAGAACTAGGTGAATTAGATGCAGTTATTGAAGACTTAATTGTTAAAGGTGCAAAGATTGAATTAACAAAGGATCAATTAATTCTAAAGAATGAAGATAGCGAACTTACTTATAAACTTAAAGAGTTAATGTGATTAAAACGTATGCATTTCCTCAAACATTTTGACAAATATTTATATTATTAAAGTGTTTTTTAGTGGCTAATTGAGACAATTTCATTACAAAAAGCTTTATTTTAAATGTAGTTAAGAATATAATGACTTCAGTTTCGTAGATGTCCAAGCTTTAATGAAAATGAATAATTCTTCAAATATTTTATTTAAGTTATGTAACTATTTTGTAGTTACTCATCTCTCTATATACCAATCTAATCAATCATCAGACATTGATTTTTTTTGCGAAAAAAGATTATTTAAATTTTAAACATTAACTTTAACAACTAGTAGAAAATATTATGAAAAAGACAAAAATAGTTTGTACCATAGGTCCTAAATCTGAATCAAAAGAGATGCTAGCCAAATTATTAAACGCAGGAATGAACGTTATGCGTTTAAATTTTTCTCATGGTGATTATGAAGAGCATGGTAATCGAATAAAGAATTTACGAGAAGTAATGCAAGAAACTGGCTTAAAAGCTGCAATCATGCTAGATACCAAAGGTCCTGAAATTCGTACTATTAAGTTAGAAGGCGGAAATGACGTTTCATTAGTAGCTGGTCAAACTTTTACTTTTACCACTGATAAGAATGTCGTTGGTAATTCTGAGCGTGTTGCTGTTACCTATGATGGTTTTGCGCATGATCTAAAACCAGGTAATCGCGTGCTAGTTGATGATGGCTTAATTGCTATGGATGTTAAAGAAATTAAAGGTAATGAAGTTATCTGTACAGTTTTAAATAATGGTGATTTGGGAGAAAATAAAGGTATTAACTTACCAGGTGTTTCAATTAAATTACCAGCTCTAGCTGAAAAAGATAAAAATGATCTTATCTTTGGTTGTGAACAAGGCGTTGACTTTATTGCTGCTTCATTTATTCGTAAACGTTCAGATGTTGAAGATATCCGCGCTCACTTAAAAACTCATGGCGGTGAAGATATCAAAATTATTTCTAAAATTGAAAACCAAGAAGGTTTAGATAATTTTGACGAAATATTAGAAGCATCAGATGGTATTATGGTTGCTCGTGGTGATTTAGGTGTTGAAATTGCGGTTGAAGAAGTTATCTTTGCTCAAAAAATGATGATTAAAAAATGTAATCGAGCATCAAAACCAGTTATTACTGCAACACAAATGCTTGATTCAATGATAAAAAATCCTCGCCCTACTCGTGCTGAAGCGGGTGATGTAGCTAACGCAATCATTGATGGAACTGATGCAGTGATGTTATCAGGCGAAAGTGCTAAAGGTAAATACCCACTTGAAACGGTGAATGTCATGGCAACTATTTGTAAACGTACAGATAGTACTATTCCTGCTTCATTGGAACTTACCGCTAAAGAAGAAAAATTACGAATTACAGCAGCAGTTTGTTGTGGTGCAGTTGAAATTGCAGAACGACTCAATGTTCCATTGATTGTTGTTGCAACTCGCAGTGGCAAATCTGCACGTGAAGTACGTCATTATTTCCCTAAAGCGCGTATTTTAGCATTATCATCAAGTCAAAAAACCGTTAATCAATTAGCATTATCTAAAGGTGTAGAGCCTATTTTAATTGATGCAATTAACTCTACTGATGATTTTTACCGTTTAGGTAAAGAAATGGCAGTTAAACATTGCGGTTTAAACCAAGGTGATACAATTGTGATGGTATCAGGAGCATTAGTTCCAAGCGGAACAACCAACACAACTTCAGTTCATAGAATTTAATTAATTCTAATATCGTTAATTAAATATAAAAAGCTAGCTATGTGCTAGCTTTTTTTTTTACTTAAGTTATCCTGTAAATATACAGTATTAATAAATTGTAAGAGATAAAAATGCTATCAGAAAAAGTATACTTTCCAAAAGAACTAAGTTGGTTGTCTTTTAATCAGCGTGTTTTACAAGAAGCCGCTGATAAAAGTAATCCGCTTATTGAGCGTATTCGATTTTTAGGAATATACTCCAGTAATCTTGATGAATTTTATAAAGTACAATTTGCTAATCTAAAAAAATATGTTTTGATTGAACAAGAACAATCTCAAGGTTCATCAAATTCAAAACAGCTTTTACGCCAAGTTAATCAAAAAGTTATTCAATTAGAACTTCAGTTTGATCAGCTTTATAACGAATTATTACTTGAAATGGCCAGAAATCAGATTTTTTTGATTAATGAAAGGCAGTTATCTTCTTATCAAGAAAATTGGATAAAAAATTATTACAAAAATAATTTAAGACAGTATATTACCCCTATCCTACTTGATAGTCATACGGAATTGATTCAATTTTTAAAAGACGATCATGCCTATTTAGCTGTTGAAATAATTTGCGAAACGAGCATTAGTTATGCACTACTCGAACTACCAACCGACAATGTTTCACGATTCGTTTTACTTCCTTCTGAAGTGTCGACAAAAAATAAATCAATTATATTTCTAGATAATATTTTACGTTATTGTCTCCCTGAGATATTTAAAGTTTTTTTTGATGCATTAGAACTAAATGCTTATTCAATCAATATAAATCGCGATGCTGAATATGAATTAAATACCGAATTAGATAGTTTGCTTGAACTGATGTCTCAAGGATTAAAACAACGATTAACAGCTCAACCAGTTCGATTTACCTATCAAAAGGATATGCCAAGAGCATTATTTGAATTGCTTATTAACAAATTAAGATTAACTGAACAAGATGCCATGCCTGGAGGAAGATATCCTAATTTTAAAGATTTGGTTAAATTTCCAGATCTAGGTATTAAAAATTTGATGAATAAACATGTGCCTAATCTTGTTTATAATAGATTCAAACAATTCAGAAATTCTTTTGCAGCAATCAAAGATCGTGATGTCCTACTATATTATCCTTATTATTCATTTGGTCATGTATTAGAAATTATGCGACAGGCCTCTTTCGATCCTGCCGTGACCCACATAAGAATGAATATTTATCGTGTCGCAAAAGATTCTCGCTTTATTCATGCCGCTATAAATGCAGCCAATAATGGAAAAAAAGTAACGGTTGTAGTTGAATTACAAGCTCGTTTTGATGAAGAAGCAAATATAAAATGGGCCAAAAGATTGATCAGTAGTGGTATTAAAGTTATCTATTCACAACCAAAATTAAAAATCCATGCCAAGTTATTTTTAATTGACCGCAAGGAAAATGATGAAATTGTCCGTTATGCTCATATTGGTTCAGGTAATTTTAATGAAAGAACTGCCCGAATTTATACCGATTTTTCATTATTAACAGCAGATCCCGCTATAACTGATGAAGTAAAAAAAGTTTTCAATTTTATTGAAAATCCATTTAAACCAGTATCTTTCAATTATTTGCTGGTTTCTCCTCAAAACACACGATTACGATTTCATGAGTTTATTGAACGAGAAATAACAAATGCTAAAGCAGGAAAATCTGCAGGTATTTATCTAAAACTCAATGCGATAACCGATAAAGAAATGATTGATGCACTTTATCGGGCATCATGTGCAGGAGTGAAAATTAGAATGATTGTTCGAGGGACTTGCGTATTAGTTCCTCAAATACCTCATTTAAGTGAAAATATCTTTGTGACCAGCATTGTTGATCAATATTTAGAACATGCTCGTGTTTATATTTTTGAAAATGATGGAAAAAAAGATACCTATATTTCTTCAGCAGATTGGATGCCTAGAAATCTTGATAATCGTATTGAAGTTGGCGTTAAAATTTTTGACCCTATTTTAAGATCGACGATTCATGATATTTTTAATATCCAATGTAATGACAATGTTAAAGCCAGAATTATTGATAAAGATAATACTAATAATTATGTATTAAGAGGTAATAAGAAGAAAATTAGAGCACAACATGCTATCTATGATTATTTAAAACAATTAGAAACAATTGTATAAGGAATTAGGAAATGACTAAATTAAATGAATATGCTGTGATTGATCTTGGGTCAAATAGTTTTCATATGGTCATTGCTCGTTGTATAAATGGTACTTCACAAATTATTTATAAAAATAAAAAACATATTCATTTAGCTACTGGATTAAATGAAAATAATGAGTTAAGTGAATCAAGTATCAAACGTGGCGTAGAATGCCTTGCTTTGTTTGCTGAGCGATTAAAAGATTTTCCCATTGAAAATGTAAGGATTGTCGCAACACACACATTACGTATTGCCAAAAACAAACAGATATTTTTGACTCAAGCGGCTAAAGTAATACCTTATCCTATTGAAATTATTTCTGGGCAAGAGGAAGCTCGCTTAATTTATCTGGGAACGATGACAACCGAATCGACCAATATAACTAATACAAATTTTGTTATAGATATAGGTGGAGGATCGACTGAGATAGCAATAGGTAAAGGGAATAATCTTAAACCGTACATCGTTGCGAGTAGACCAATGGGATGTGTCACTTATACAAAGCAGTTTTTTTCCCAAAAAAAGATCGATAAAATATCTTTCCAACGAGCTAAACTTGCCGCGGCACAACAAATAGAAAGCATTATTAATACCATAAAAAAACAGAATATTAGTATTGCTTTTGGTACATCAGGTACAATCAAATCCATTTACAAAATACTGTTGGATTTGGGCGTCAGTGATGGAATCATAACTCAAAAACGGTTAGATGATCTAATCAATTATATTCTAGAATTTGACTCTTTCTATGATATTCAATACCCATCCCTTTCCGATGAAAGAAAAGATGTTTTTGTCAGTGGTCTTGCTATATTTAGTGGTGTTTTTGATGCATTAGATTTACAAGCTTTACGATATTGTCCTGGTGCCCTACGTGAAGGCGTATTATATGAGCTCATTGATGGTCCCAATTATCGAGATATTAGAGAAACGACAGCTGAGTCCCTTTCTCAACATTATAATATAGACGAACGGCATGCAAAACAGGTTGTTAAAACAACCAAATATTTATATTCACAGTGGAAGAGACAGTCTCCTATAACTATTCCGATGCATTTGGAGTCAATATTATACTGGGCAGCACAATTACACGAAGTAGGATTAAAAATCAATTTTTCTTCTATACATAAACATTCAAGTTATATCTTACAAAACAGTAATCTTCCAGGATTTAATGAAGAACAACAACTTCTTTTATCTTCTCTTGTTCGTTATCATAGAAAATCTATAAATATTGATAATTTGCCATATTTTAGTCTTTTTGAATATAAGCATATCATATCTTTATTACAGATATTAAGAATATCAATATTAATCAATAATCAGCGTAATAATGATCTGAATTTAAATGCTTTTCGTTTGAAATTAATTGATGACAAATTAACAAATATTACTTTAGAGATTGATGAGACATTCATTGAAAATAATAAACTTATTCTGCTTGATTTAGAACAAGAGCAAAAATATTGGAAAACAGTCGATGATTGGAAGTTATCAATTGTAATAAGTTGAATAAATTTTATTAATATGTTTTTACCGCTAGTTAAACTAGCAGTAAAAACATTTCTCGAGTAAAAATTACTTTATTGACCTAATCCTATCATTTTCCACCATAGTAACCCAATGGTGAAAACAATAATCAAATTCACAACACTACATACAAAACCAACTTTCCACCATGTTTTTACCGGTACAAATCCTTCAGCGAATAATAGTGGGTTCCTAGCGTTGGCAAATTGTGTAATTGAACCAAAATAATTTGTACAAATGACTAGTGCAAAGATAGCTATCATTTGTGGTACACCGAGTGCAATTGCTACAGATAAAAATACAGGAAACAAAGCTGCAATATGAGCATTACCGCTAGCAAAAAAGTAGTGTAAATAAACGTAAACGGTACATAATATAATAATAACAAGCACCCAACTACTTTCACCTAAATGCCCTTCTATTGCATTACCTATAGTATTACCTAACCACTTAGTTACCCCAAGTTTGTTTACTTGTCCTGCCATCATAAGTAAGGCTGCAAACCAAATTAAAGTATCCCAAGCAGCTTTTTCTCCTTTAATATCATCCCAACTCAATACGCCTGTTAAAATTAATAGAGTTAAGCCAATAAAAGCTGTAGTAGTCGAGTCAATATCCAATTTATTACCAAAAATCCAAAATACCAAAAGTAGTATCACTGTACTTCCCATTATAATTTCTTTACCAGTAACGGGACCCATTTTTTTAAGTTCTTCTGTCGCTAATTTTGGTGCTTCAGGTGTTTTTTTAAGTTCTGGATTGGTCAAAAAATAGATAACTAACGGAATGATGATGAAAGAAGCTAAACAAGGAGCAATAGCAGCAATAAACCATTGACCCCAACCTAATGTTATGCCAAGCGAAGATGTTACTAATTTAGCCGCCAGTAGATTTCCAGTGAATGCCGTTAAAAACATTGCCGATGTAATATCATTGATATGACTGATCGTTAGCATCAAAAAAGTTCCAATGCGGTTTCGTGAATCATCTTTAGGATTTGAATTAAAATTAATGGCTAAAGCTTCAGCAATTGGGTAAATTACGCCTCCCGCTCGAGCTGTGGTACTTGGAATTGCAGGTGCTAAAGCAATATCAGTTACTGATAATCCATAGGCTAAACCTAATGTATTTCGTCCGAGAATTTTCACTAGGTAATAAGCGATACGTTTACTTAACCCTGTTTTAATAAAACCACGAGCGATCATAAAAGCGATAACAATAAGCCATATTAATGTACTATTTAATTCGCTTAGCGCGATTTTAATTGATTCCGTTGCAGAAGCAGCTCCAGATGGTCTTAACACCGCAAAAATGGTAATCGCCAGTAAACCAATTGCGCCAATAGGCATAATTTCTGCAACAATACAAGCAATAGTAGCCACAAAAATAATACTTGTCCGCCATCCTTCTATACTGATTCCATCAGGAGGTAATACAAATAGCCATAAAATGGCTGAAATAGCAGCGATAATAATAAATGGTAGCCATTTAACCGGTGGCTTTTTTATTGTATCCATTGCATTTTCCTTCTTGTTTTAAAAAGATTTAATTTAGTTTAAAAAAATTACTTTTTAGATAATTATTTAATTTTGTTAATCGTTAATTATTTGGCAAGTAAAATTATAGGTGTTTATTAATTTTATTATTTTATTTTTCAATGAATTTATCGAAAAACATTTACTTTATATATTTGCTACTTTATAGATCATGATATGATCTTATTCATTGCGCAATACATACTCCTTTAAGAAAATTTAGGAATAATTTAATAATAACATTAGATTAATTTTGACTAGATGTTTATCATTACCTAAATTCACGGAGATCACCTCTATTAGGTGAAATTTAATAACAAATTAGTTATCAAGTTTCTGATAATATAAATATTCCACCTAAACAACGGCTTTTCTAGTCTAATCAAACTTCAATAGAACCGTTGATTTTAATAAAATCGAATATATTCAAACTACTAATTTAATATTGATGAATATAATCTGTAGCTTTTTTGCCTGCCTGTAAGCCAAAGATAATGATATCTGCAACAGCATTTCCACCAATACGATTGGCACCATGTACGCCTCCAACCACCTCACCAGCGGCAAAGACACCTTCAATAACATGATGTTGAGTATCTAATACTTGTGTTTCCGGATTGATAGTTACTCCTCCCATAGTATGATGTATTCCTGGTGCAATTTTTATCGCATAAAATGGACCTTTATTAATAGGATGACGCATCCCTGTTGTTCGACCAAAATCTTCATCATGTTTATTAAAAATAAAATTATCATAACGTTTTATTGTTTCAGTCAATGTATTTGCATCAATGGATAACTGTTTAGCTAATTCATCAATAGTATTGGCTTGAGTCACTAAATTACGTGAAACATACTCCTCTACCGATTTATTTTCATCACGAACTTGTTGATCAAATAAAATATAAGCATAATGTTCTGGTAAATTATTGATACTATTAGAAACTTTATCACGTGTATCTAATTCATTAACAAAGCGTTTTCCATCTTGTGATATTAATATTGCACCTCCACCACGAATTGATTCAGAAATGAGATAAGCAGTTGTTTGTTCTACAGTAGGATGAATTTGAATTTCTTTCATATCCACCGTACCTGCACCAAGCTTTTCTAGGATGGTAATTCCCGATCCTGTTGCTCCTTTATGATTAGTTGTCACAAAACCTTTGAGATCTGGGCGATATTTTTCAACCATTTCTCTATTTGCGCCAAATCCACCGGTAGCAATGATTACTGCTTTTGTTTTAATGGTATGAATTGAACCATCTTCTTGGGTAACTTCCACCCCTGTTACTTTATGATTTTCAGTTAAAATTTTAGTGACGTTGGTATCAAGCATAACTTCAATACCACGATTATTGATATTTTTTACCAATCCACTTATTAAAAAACCACCTACCGCAGCCCCACTTTCTGGTCGATGAGTTCGATCGATACTCATGCCTCCAGTTGTGGTAATACCACTTAACGTAATGCCATTTTTATCTAACCAATCAATAGCATCTGGAGCATTGTCAACAAAATAACGTAACAAATCAGGATTATTTTTGTTTTTTCCTCCAATCATTGTTTCTTTATAGAAAAGATCTTTACTATCGATGATTCCTTTCAGTTTTTGAAATTTAGTTTCTGCAGCATTCATACCGGCCGATGCTTTATTGGTATTTCCCCCAATGACTGACATTTTTTCAATAATGACTACATTGGCACCTAAATCATGTGCACGAATTGCCGCTGCTAATCCCGCGCCTCCGCTTCCAACAATAACAATATCAAAAGATTTATCATCGGGATCACCACCTTCGGCCAAAATGGCATCTTTATTGGATTTAACCATGGCCTTAGTTACCGCTTTTTTAAATGCTTCACATTGAGTTGTAGCACCAGAAATAGTGTCAACATGAGGACTATTTGAACTAATAATTCTATCTTTTATTTCATTAAAATTACTTAATACATTATCATCAAAATTATTTGCATTAACTAATTGCATGTCTTTAATATATTCTTTTGCTAATTCAACATTGATCGTAAATTCATAGGATTCATCATTGACTTTTTCTTGATAATTACCTGGTTTAAATTTTTTGTTATTTAAATTTACATCTCGAATTAAACTTTCAACTAACGGAAAATGCCATAATGGCACTGGGATTTTGAGTTCTTCTCGCTTATCGCTATTGATAAACAATTCAAGCTTTTCACCATTTTTGATTCGACTTGTCCAATCTGGATAGGCAATGCAGGCACGACCAACAGCAACTAAATCATAACCATTTTCTAAGGCAGATTCTAAATCGGTTTGATTAATTACATTACCAACCCCGACAACTGGAATTTTAGCTAATGTGTCAGAACGCATTGCAACATATTTTTTAATCAATGGTGTTGGATCTTCAATATTGACAATCGAGGATCTTAATATCGTTCCCATTGAAAAATGAACATAATCTAAACCTTTTTCAGCTAATTTCTCAAGTAAATACATAGTATCATCAAAACGAATACCTGGTATTTCTAGCTCTTCTGGTGAAAAACGATAGCCAATAATAAAATCAGAGTTCCCAAACTTCTTAACAATATTGTGAGTTATATCCAAAACGGCTAAGGGGAATCTTGTTCGATTATCCCGACTCCCACCCCATTTGTCATTGCGTTGATTTGAATTTGGTGAATAAAATTGCTGAATTAAATAGGTATTAGCACCGTGGATTTCTATACCATCAAAACCTGCTTGGATAGCTCGTCTAACTGCTTCTCCAAATTTTTCGATCATTTGATCTACTTCATTCGCCGTTAGTTCTATTGGAGTAGCTGCTTCAGGTCTAGGGGCAGCAATCGCACTAGGGCCTACAGGGGAGAGTCCACCAATAAGCTTGGGCTCCACCATTCTACCTCCATGATAAACCTGAATGATTGCTTTTGAACCTTTTTCTTTAATTGCATGAGCTATTTTTGCTAAACCCTCAATTTTGTCATCACTATCTAGTCCAATAGCTCCAGGAAAAGCTAACCCTTTTTGATCGACAAAACCACATTCGACAATAATAGTTCCAATTTCTCCAGATCTGGCATTGTAATATTCAATTAGATCGGATGTTACAGAACCTTCATAAAATCCAGAACAAGTAGTCATTGGTGCCATAATTATGCGATTCTTTAATTCAACACCATTGGGTAATGTTAATGGTTCAAAAGCATTTTTCTTTGTCATTTTAGGTACCTGATAATTACTTAAATTAATTTATAATTGGTAATAATAACATTACTAATAATCATCCTCTACCGACAATAGCTTCATTAGCAAGGTTAGTATCATTTTTTCGACAGAAATTTTTTTAAATTTATTAAAAAATTATAAAATAATTTACTTTTTCAATATTTAAATATTGCTTATTTTGTATCATTTTTTCCATTTCTGATTAATAAAAATGGATTTTTAGTCTAAAAAAAAACACTATAACTATTTCATTTACTTGCAAATTTTTTAATACTTTATTCTTGAACTTTAATTCTAATCAGTTAGAATGCTTAATAGTTTATATAAAAAGGAATGGTAGATGATTGTGGCACATACACACAAACTGAAAGAAACATTAAAACATCATTCTTTTTCTATTTTAATTAATGATCCTCCATTATGGAGGATTTTTTATTTTAAGCCTATCTTTTTTTATTTTCATCTCAGATTACCAATCAAATTCAATATAAGTACACCAAAACAGGAGCAAGCATGAAACCTTTGATCCCTTTTTATAATCCAAGTATTAGTTATGAAGATAATTATGCTCAAGGGCCTTTTGGACTTTTCAGTCAATTAGATAAGGCAGAACAAGTAACAACTCTGCCTACTAAATTTTTAAATGTTGATGTGAACTTACCGTTTGGAATGCCTGCCGGTCCATTATTAAATGCAAATTATATTAAAGCAGCTTTTGTATATGGATTTGATTTATGTGTGTACAAAACAGTTAGAACAAAAATGCATAAATGTCACCCTTTACCAAATGTTTTGTCCGTACATCCTAATGGTAAATTAACCAGTAACCTTGATACAGTTTTAGCCGACACCAATTATAATCAGCCATTATCAATTACTAACTCCTTTGGCGTTCCTTCTTTTGCACCTGACGTTTGGCAACCAGATATGGCTGAGGCAGTTAAAGCAGCGGGTCATGGTCAATGTGTAATTGGTAGCTTTCAAGGAACGCAAGGCAATGGTGCAATTGAAAAAGACTATGCTTTAGCAGCAAAATTAGTTAGAGAAACTGATGCCCCCATTCTAGAAGCCAATCTGAGTTGTCCTAACGAAGGTGCAAGTAAACTACTTTGTTTTGATACCGATAAAGTGGAGCGTATTGTTAATGAAATAAAAACAGCCGTGCCTGATCGCCCTCTTATTTTAAAATTAGCTTATTTTCCTGATGATGAAAGAATTGTGTCGTTATTAAAACGAGTCGGCTCAATTATTGATGGTTTAAGTACTATTAATACCCTTTCGGCTAAACCTGTAGATGCAAATGGCCATCCAGCATTAGGAGAAAATAGAAAAGAAGGTGGAGTCTGTGGTGATGCTATTCGTTGGGCAGGTTTGGATATGGTGACTCGTCTAGCTAAATATCGTCAACAAATGGAATTAAACTTTGCAATTATTGGCGTTGGCGGCGTAAGCTCAAGTGAACATTATCAGGAATTTATAAAAGCTGGCGCTAACGCAGTAATGAGTGCGACGGGCGCTATGTGGAATCCTTTGCTTGCAATAGAAATCAAAAAGAGTTTAAAACAACAATAAATGGATACTCTAAAAAGTTACAGGGTAACTTGTATGCCCTTTAACTTTTTAACTTAACTTAACTTAATTTTATTCATAACAATATTATTTTTATTTATTTTTATTGAAATAAATATAACCGAATATAAGATGTGCAAAAAAAACAATAACAAGAATAATTCTAACATGTAATGAATTAAAGATAATAAAAGGTATGAGTAATACAATAAATACCATCAAAAGCATTTTCAATAAACTTGCTTTTGAAGCTTTTTTCTCAATCAACATTTTTTGAATGTAAATTTGATAATATTTACTTTTAGTAAAATAAGAATAAAGGCGATCAGAACTATTCAGCCAAAGATAAGCTGTTAATAAATAAAAAGGTACAGTAGGTAAAACTGGCACAAAAATACCAACGGTTCCTAATATAAAAGAAACACTTCCCAATAATATAAATAAAATTTTTTTTAACATTAAAAAATTTAGCTCTAAGTAAATTTACTGTTTAATTAACATCAATTTAATATAACACAGCTGATGTTTTTTTTGAAAAATGCTTTTGTTAGCTACATCATCCCTATTGTGCTGACTACAAACATCAGTAATATAATTATGTATGGCTAGTAGATATTAAAATGCGTTATATTTCATTAATTTTAATATGATCTATGGATAGTTCGAATATACTCATATCGTATTAATCTATAGAGAAGTCAATTTTATTATCATTTTCTCCTATTTTAGAACTAGGATATTACCGCAATAATTAGGTAATATGCTAATTAATGATTTTAAAACATAGACCAAATTTATTCACACTATAAAACATAAACTATAGTGTTTATATATTGAAAGTCGATATAGATTTATATTATTACGACCAAAAGTATTATCATAAAATATATAAAACATAGAATTGAGAAACCCATCGTTATTTTCACCTTTTAATTCCCCATTTTTGAACTCTTATAATTAATAGGTGTTTTTTCTGGGATTATTTCTTACCATTAATAAACAACAGCAGAACTGACTATTATAGTGTCAATTTTTTGGATATTTATAATAATCAAGTAAAGTTTTTAAGTATGTGTTTTATTACTTAATTTCAGTTTTCTTTAATACACAATATTAGATATCTTAAGTCAATAAAAGAAGATGATTAAAATATTAACTTAGATAAATTGTTGCAATTTCTTAATGGAATCGGATACAACAATACCTGACGTTAGAAATTTATGTAAGTTATCTATAGCGTTAGAATTCAAAACAGATTAAGCCTAGGCATTTTATGAATAGAATTCACCCTCACCCGTTGCAGAACTTAGGTGTTTAAAGAAAAACTGATACTGTTAGACAGTATGCTTATTTGTCATCATGGCTTTGATTTGGGATGGTCTAAATGGATTATCTGAATAATGACAGCAATTTGACACTAAGAATTTTACAATAAAAAAAGCGCTTTCGTGGAGCGCTCTAATTGAATGAATTTCTATAATAATTGGCGGAACGGACGGGGCTCGAACCCGCGACCCCCTGCGTGACAGGCAGGTATTCTAACCAACTGAACTACCGCTCCGCTTTTTAGATTCCTTTAATGAACAACATTAAAGTAGGCGTGATATTAAAGATTATTTTCTTGTTCGTCAATCATATTTTTAAAATCATTGTTCAATTGAATATAAAAACATCATTAATGTAATTTCCACATGGCTTCACCACTTTTCTTTTCAATTTTTTTTAGGATTGATTCATGTTCAGATAGCTCATGTTCCGTTGCCTTTATAATCTTTAACGGATTACCAGTACGTTCTATTCTTTTGATAACACTTCCCTCTGTTGAAGTTGAAAGATGTTCATCCGAACTGAAAGCTAGAGTTGTTTGCCCGCCAGTCATAGCTAAATAAACTTCAGCTAAAATCTCGGCATCAAGTAAAGCTCCATGAAGAGTTCGATGAGAATTATCTATCTGATAGCGTTCACAAAGAACATCTAAATTATTACGTTTACCGGGAAACATTCGTCTTGCCATAGCTAAAGTATCGGTTACGATACAATGCTCAGAAGTTTTAAAATCTAGACAACAAAGCCGGAATTCATAATCCATAAATCCGACGTCAAATGAAGCGTTATGAATCACTAGCTCTGCACCATCAATGAATTTAATAAAATCATGAGCAATATTTTTGAAAATCGGTTTATCTTTAACGAATTCATCACTTATGCCATGAACTCTAAAAGCCTCTTCATCAATTAGGCGTTCAGGATTAATATAGACATGAAAATGGTTGCCAGTTAATCGACGGTTAACCACTTCAACAGCACCAATTTCAATAATCTTATGACCTTCATAATGATTATTGCCCTCTTGATTCATACCGGTGGTTTCCGTATCTAATACGATTTGGCGAGTACAATTAGTTATCACATTATTCTCTTTTTATGTATTAATAAATGTTGGGAAAAACAAAATAATGGTATAGTCTAGCACTAAAATTCTTTGATGTTGATATCTGCGAAAATTGAAGTAAACAATTTAATCAAATTAGTACAAATATTTTACTATTTTATATCAAACTCACATTCAAAATGTTATTTGATTTTTAAAAAAGATTAATAAAATGTTAAAACAAATTGAAATATACACAGATGGTTCTTGCCTTGGTAATCCTGGTCCTGGAGGATATGCCGCAATATTAAAATATAAGCAAAACGAAAAAATCTTATCTCAAGGTTATTTTAAAACAACAAACAATCGCATGGAATTATTAGCCGCTATTGTTGCCTTAGAGCAATTAAAACAAACTTGCAAGATAAAACTCTATTCAGATAGTCAATATGTCCGCAACGGGATTACCAATTGGATATATGGATGGAAAAGAAATGGATGGAAAACATCCAATAAAAAACCTGTTAAAAATGTGGATTTATGGATGCGTTTAGATAAATTGGTTCAAACGCATGAAATTGAATGGATTTGGGTAAAAGGTCATGCTGGACATATTGAAAATGAACGTTGTGATGTAATTGCAAAATCCATGGCTCAAGCACCAAGCTTATCCGATGTTGTATTTGAACAATCATTATCTGAAAATGCAAATAATGACGATAGTGAACTGAATCTATTTTGATAGAGTATCGATAATAAGTGTAAATTTTTAATAAATTGCAATAAGTAACATTAACGGAGTCAATAATAAATGTTTCACTTACATGTCATTCCCGCATTAAAAGATAACTATATATGGTTATTAGAAAATTCACATAATCAGGTCATCATAGTCGATCCTGGTGATGCACAAGTGGTCATTAATTATCTTAATCAACATAAACTATTACCACTTGCAATTTTACTTACTCATCACCATATAGACCACGTTGGAGGTGTTAGCGGGCTAAAAACCAAATATCCTAATATAATCATTTATGGTCCAAGTGAGATTAATTTACCAATTACCTATCTAACTAATCAACATGAAGTGAGTATTGGTGATTTCAATTTTGAGGTGTTCCATTTACCTGGACATACTTTGGGACATTTAGCTTATTATTGTCATCCTTATCTGTTTTCTGGTGATACATTGTTTTCTGCTGGATGTGGAAGAATTTTTGAAGGAACTTATCAACAAATGTTAAGTTCGCTTAAAAAATTAAAACAGTTGCCTGATGATACTCTTGTTTGTGCTGGACACGAATATACTTTAGCAAATTTAAATTTTGCTAAAAATATGGTTCCAGGTGACAAAGAAATAAACAAATATTTTGATAGTATCCATAATAAATCAGTGACTTTACCTTCTATTTTAAATGAAGAAAAACAAATTAATTTATTTTTACGATGCGAAGAAAAATCTTTACAAGATAAATTCAATTTTAACGATGAATTAGAGCTGTTTGCTTTTTTTAGGAGCCTAAAAGATAATTTTTAGGTATAATAGTAATCTTAAACAATATAGAACTTAGTCTGTCTAATGAAAAAATTATTAATATTTACAGTGTTATGCTCTTTTTTAGGTGCATGTCAGCAGTATAGTGGGCCACGCCATAATGCAGTTGTTAGAATAAAGTACTCAAAAAATACCGTTGTTAGTAATAGACAAACTGTCAGTAATAGTAATTATGTATCTATCACGCAGAATCCATGGCAGTATATAAACAATCAGATTAATGCTAATGTTCCCGATAATAGTCGCATTAAAGCTGAAAGAGAAATATTATTACGTGATCCCCAAGGATTTGAAACAATCGCATTACGTTCGGAGCCTTATGTTTATTATATAGTTAATCAATTACGTAAAAATAATTTACCTGTTGAGTTAGCTTTAGTTCCTTTAATTGAAAGTGCTTATGATCCATTAGCAACATCATCTGCTCAAGCGGCGGGTTTATGGCAATTTGTACCCATAACAGCAAAAGAGTATGGATTAAAACAGAGTAATTATTTTGATGCTCGCCGTGATTTAATTGCATCAACAAATTCAGCCATTACATTATTACAAAATTTAAACGAACGCTTTAATGGCGATTGGTTATTAACGCTTGCCGCATATAATGCTGGTGAAGGGCGCGTTAGAAGAGCAATGGAGAAAAACCATGCTAAAGGTTTATCCACTGACTATTGGTCTTTAGAATTACCTAATGAAACAATGCATTATGTTCCTAAAATTTTGGCAATCGTGGATATTGTAAAAAATAATACTCGATATGGTGTTAAATTACCTGATTGTAATTATGAAAATTCATTGGTCAGAATTGATATAACGAAAAACATTTCATTGGCTAAAATTGCTCAATATACAGGATTGTCACTCAATGAGTTAACGACCTATAATGCGGGGTATGTACAGCAAACCGTAAATGGTCCTTTCCATTTGCTTATTCCACATGCTTATGCCAAAAGTTTATTCCAAAAATTACAAGCAGAAAATCTTGTAGCAAATGAAATAACTGAGCTTTTGCAAGATGTTCCACATGCTCCGATGCCATTTGAAGTAAAATCATCGGAAGTACAACATAATGATCTAAATCATCAAAAGATCAGCTCAATTGTGGAGAATAATAGTAACAATACCCAAATCACCTATCAAGTGAAAGCGGGTGATAATCTCTATAGTATTGCGCAAAATTATCGAGTAAAAATTACTGATCTGTTGTTATGGAATAACTTAAAAAATCAGAGAATTAAAGAGGGTGATGTTCTAACAATTAACCTTGTGAATGCAAATCCAATTTAAAACTTACATAAAGAGGATTATGATCTGATGCAGTTGTACTAATTATTTGCGCTGCATCAAGCTGTAATCCTCGATAAAAAACAAAGTCTAAAGGTCTTCCCATAAATGTTTTTCTAATATCAACGCTGAAATTTACGGGTTTAAGTCCAATTGAACTCACTAAATAAAATAATAAATCTAAGCGCTGTTTACTCCATGCATTAAAATCCCCTGCTAATATTACCGGACCATGATGTTCTTTAATACGTTTTAGTAAAATATGGATTTGTTGGCGATAAACCTTAATTCCAATACTAAAATTAACAGCATGAATGTTTGCTACCAATAATTGTTGTAATGAATTTTTAATAGGATAGATAGTTATTAACGCTGATTTGGGAACCCGAATTAGTGGCTCTATTTCTCTAAAAGACAAAAGATCTGTTGGTAAACTATCGGTTATAGTCATAACACCGGCATAAATATCTTTCAAACAATATGCTGGAACATGATCTGCTATTTTATTGTGTCGTGAAATAAAATTTAATAATTGAGGTGTAGTTTGGGCTTCTTGTAATAAAATTAGTTTAGCTTTATCCGCATAAAGCTCTAAAATATTGATACATTCCGCCCTCTTTTGCTTAAAAATATTCCAAACTAAAATTGAAAAATATTCTTGATCAATGAGTGGTTGCTTTACCACTATATGATGGTTAGGTAATATCAATTCTACATCGCTATTTTTCTTATATCTTAATGTATAATTGCGTTTTCTGAACATTTTAAATATTGGTTTTTTGTTTTACATACTCATCAAAGGATAAGGTATCACTTTGCTCTTTTTTCTTTTGTTTTTCAATAGACAAAATACGTTGTTGAACAAAATCGCTATCAGTCAATATTGCTAAAGGTTCTGCTAAGAGTTGTTTTTTATATTGAGATGCAAGTACTAAACCAAATTTAGAAGTGCCTAAATCGCTAATAGCTTCAAGCGTTCTAGCAGATAAAGTTAATTCAGGTTGGTCAAACATCACGTCTAACTTTTCACAAACCTTTCGATATTGTCGATGCTCGTCATTATGATCCAAAACATCGGCGACTCTAAGCAAATCTTTAAACAAATTATGCCCAACTTTAGATAATGGTTCCCGATAACTATCACAGCCCATGCCTATTTCCAAACCAGGCTTACGCCCTTCCATGATTACTCGATTCCAATTTACTTTAGAACACTCAAGTTCTTCACTACTCATTTCTGGTGCAGGAGCTAATGCACACCAAATTAAGAAAAGATCAATAAAACGAATTTGTTCTTCGGTAATACCAATAGGTGAAAAAGGATTGATATCCAACGCTCGAACTTCAATATACTCAATACCGCCACGCATAAGTGCATCAGATGGCGATTCCCCAGATCTTGGTACCCGTTTAGGGCGAATAGGTGCATAAAACTCATTTTCAATCTGTAATACATTATCATTCAATTGACGATAATGGCCATTTACTTTGACACCCAATTTACTAAATTGTGGTGACTTGGTATGTGTGGCTCGTTTAAGACCTTCAACATAAGTATCTAAATGATTAAATGTTATACCTAACTGCTTTTGTGCATCATTTGTGTAGCCAATATCACTTAGTCTTAATGACGTTGCATAAGGTAAATAACAATTTCCGTTTGTTTGTTCAATAAAAGCTTTCGCTTTTTCTGGGTTTTGAATAAATGAAGAACATATAGATGGAGAGGCGCCGAATAAATAAGGAATAACCCACCCAAAGCGATAATAGTTACGGATTAAAGTAAAATAGCCTTCAGAAATAACGGCTCTACCTTCTTCAGTATTTTTTACACCATCTCTAGCTTGCCAAAATGCCATTGGCAATGAAAAATTATAATGAACCCCTGAAATAGTTTGCATCATTGCGCCATAACGGTTTTTTAAACCTTCACGATACACCGTTTTGAAACGCCCTTCATTTGATGATCCATATTGTGCCAAAATAATGTCATCTTCGTTTGCGACAAAACATGGCATACTTAAAGGCCACATCAATTCATCGCCAATATTAACACTAGCATAATGATGCAAGTCACGTAAAAATGTTAACATATAATCAATATTGGTATTAACTGGCGTAATGAATTCAAGTAGTGATTCAGCAAAATCGGTTGTGATCCAAGGGTGAGTGAGCGCCGAGCCTATATTAGCTGGAAAAGGTGTTTTTGATAAGGAACCATCAGGTAAAATACGCAAAGTTTCTCGCTCAACACCGCGTTGAATGCCTTGTAAAATTGTATAATGTTTTTCTAACCAGCTAAGTGCTTTAGAAACATCAGGTATCATAATTTTGCGTTTCCTTAATTGAGATTGATTTTTGCCATATTAACATAAATTACAGCCTATCATGGGCTATTTTTATAATATGCAATCAATAAATTAATATTTATTCATCTTTAAAGATAAACTTCACTATTATATTCATAATAGAGCTGTTAATTAAAAATTATCAGATAAACATATATTTTATATTTAAATAAAAACATAATAATCTGTAGAGGGCAATTTTTTCGAAAATAATAAGAGTCAATAGAGTTGATAATTCACCTACTCTATTGATTTAAAATTTCATTATAGTTTAACTATCACTTTGCTTTTTTTGGTTAGCAACATAATCTTCATCGACAGGTGTGACAATTTTATTCTTGTGATCAATAAGATAGGTTTTACCAAAACCAATAACAATGCGTCCTGATGTTGGTGTAATTTTGAATAAGTTAAAATCATTCATCTCACAAAGCATATAAACCATCTTGCTCACCCGTTTAGCAAGCTGATCGATTACTTTCTCAAAAGTTGGTGAATTTTTATCAACAATTTCAGCTGTTGCTTGAGAACTCAGACGTCTACGAGCATAAATATTTTTTGTCTTAGATTCATCATCAATAATAATAAAAGAAATTTGAGGATTGATTTTCATATTTTGACTATGTGGTGCTAAATCAGAAATAAGAACATAATAATCACTTCCATCAAAGAAATAAGGTGAATAACTGGTTTCAACCCCTCCATCTTTATTTATAGTCGATAGTATGACTGTTAACACGGATTCATGTAAGCTATCTAATGTATCTTGAACGTTATTAGTTTTGGATTCTGCCATAAAAACTCCTTATTTAATTTAACTTTTATTTTTTTACTTAATCTGTTATTTCTTTTTTTATAATATTAATTGATTGCATTGTTTGAAATAAGACGATATATCCGAATGAGAAATTATAATAAAACTACTATTTGTTAAGTTAGTTTGTAACAATTTTAGTAATTGATGTTCAGAATGTTTATCTAATGCATTTGTTGTCTCATCCATAAATATCCAATCAGGTTTATGCAATAAAATCCGCGCTATCACTAAACGCTGTTTTTCACCTCCAGATAGTCTATTTAAATCGTAATCTAGTAATTTTTTTTCAATATCTTGAGCTAAAAAACCTACCTCTGTTAAAATTTGTTTAATACTGTCTAGATCCTTTTCTAATAAAGGGTTAGGATAAGCCACTGCATGAGCTAATCCTCCCATAGGAAAATAAGGATTTTGTGATAAAAAGAGTTTATTAGCTTTTGGTAACTCAATATAACCTTCATAGTAGGGATAAATTCCTGATAATAATTTAAACAAGGTCGATTTACCTATTCCTGACACTCCTGACAAGATGATAGACTCCCCTTTATTTAATCGCAGTTCGGGTACTTTAAGCAAAACTTTACCACTTGGATTTTTTATAATTAGATTATTTATTAATAAAGTATCGGTATCTTTTTCAAATTGCCTTTGTTGGTTATGCATATCAGCTATCAATCTTGCACGATTAATAAACTGACATAAACGGTGGCTACAGGCAGTCAGCTCAGCTAAATTATTATAATTGAAAATAAACCACGATAAATTAACCACCACATTACTAAATGTCTTACTAATTTGCATTAATGATCCAAGGCTAACTTTGCCAATTAGGTAAATAGGTAAAGCAAAAAAAGTGGGTATTTGTAAAACAGTAAGATTATAAGGTCGAGTAAAACAACCTAAAAATAACTGTCGTTTAATTAACTGATACCAATTTGTCATGATGTCACTAAAATGCTGATCGAATATCTCTCTTTCAACTTTTTCTCCATTTAATAAGGCTATCGGTTCTTTTGATTCTCTAAATCGAGTTAAAGCAAAACGGTAATCCGCTTCTTTATGTTGTTGTTGAATTAATAAAGATTTCAAAGGATTACCAAGCCAATGGGTCAGGTAAGAACAGATAATGACATATATTGGTGCTAACCAAACCATATAGTGTGAAAGACTAATATCAAAACCCAATAGATTAAACGATAAAACGAAGTTATCTGTAATTTGCCATAGCAATATAAAATACGTAACCAGACCGATGAGTTGAGTGATAAAAGAAAACCCCTCATTGGTTAATTTATCAACAAACAACTGACAATCTTCAGCAATGCGTTGTTCAGGATTATCTATTTCACCTTGTTTATTATTCAAAAACCAATAGGTTTTATTATTTATCCAATGATCTAAGATCGTATCATTAAGTACTTTACGCCATATAATAACGGTCATTTTTCTTAAATAATCTGACATTAAAAAAGTAATGGCACCTAGGATTGTTAATAAAATAAAAACGCCAATTTGATTCACTACTTCTTGTAAATTATATTTTTCCAGTGCATTGTAGAAATTTTTATTCCAACCAATCATCTCCAAACTAATTTTGATTAAAACAATTTTTAAACTTATCACAATGAAAGCGTAACAAAATCCCCATTTACCTTGCTTAGTTTTGGTGCAGAGTTTTATAAGCAAAAAAATATTTCTTAATGTTTGCAAAACTTTTACTCTCAATAAATAACTATTGTTAAAAACCTCCTACTCTGCTTTTTAATCAGAAACGGTGGCTTTGCTATATTCAGACGATCTTTTAAAAATTTACTACCACATCAACAGTGAAAGTTCTTCCCGGTGCTGTTTGTAGCTCAATCGGATTGGTTACTTTTACATTATCTTGTGGATTTTTATAATATGTACTAAACATTGGCCACTTAAAGTAACGTCGATCGAAAATATTTAAGACTGATGCCCTAAAAGTAATATTTTTACTAGGATGCCAATTAAGATACGCATCATAAATAGCATATCCTTTAGGTTTGAATACTTCATCGTTAGATGAACTATCTTTTGACACACGTGTCACAGCTTTAGAGAACGTTCCAACTATTTCAGTATCAAAATTGTATTCTGGATGATGCCATTTAAGACCAATAGTGCCTTGTAAAGGCATTGCTTCATTAAAATATGACTTCTTTTCACCAGGTGTTTCCTGTTTTTTACCATGTTGATAAGATGCGGAAGTATTTAAAGTCCAGTTATTTGAAAACCGCCACTCAGCCGATGATTCCAATCCCCAAAGATTTACTCTTGATAAATTTTTATATGTATAATCTTTAGGGCCAACACGAATAAAGTTTTTAATATAATTACTATAGTCAGCTTTAAAGGCACCAAAGCTAAACCAACCATTGGTATAATCGCCCCTTAATCCTGCTTCGTAGGATTTAACTTTTTCTGGTTTTAAATTAGGATTAGGGATCAAATTCATCGATACCGATGGCAAAGAAGTATATAACTGTTGAGCTGTTGGCATTTTAAAGCCTTCAGCATAACGGGCATAAATTGAATATTGATCTGTAAGGTTGAATAAAGTTCCTAATTGAGGAATCAAGCGATGAGAAGTTAATTTACGAGGTTCTTTTCCTTTAATAACAGCATAATAACTATCAATATCAGGTTTAATTTTATAAGTAGCATAACGTAAACCAGGTTTAACTTTTAAACGTTCCGTAAATATATGAAACTCATCTTGCAAATAAATATCTGCTCGCTGAGTTTTAGAATTAGCAAAATTGAATCCACCTCCAATGGTAGTTATACCATTTTTTGTACTTTTATTACGGTAATCGCTGTGGGTAATATCACCTTGAAATCCATACACTAAATCATGATCAACATTCAAAAAATCCAAGTTTGAATTGAATTGTAAATCAACTTGCCAAAATTTCTCTTTATAATCATTTGTGGTATAGGTATAGATTGGATTACGCTTTCTATCGATTTGATCACGACGAGATTTTAGATAACGTTCTTGAGGAGAATAAGAGATCATTGTTTTGATTTGATCGATAAAAGGCAAAGCGGGTGACCATGAGTCTTCTATAGCATAACGCTTTCTTGTCTGTATTTGAGTTCTTCTATAATCACCATTAAAAGTACCAGAAGATTGTAAACCATAATCGTATAACTGTTGAACAAAAGAATTAGAGCGGAAATTTTCAAAAGTTAATTTTGTCTCACGATTATCATTATGATAAACCAGTTTTGACAACATATTTTCAGCTTTTGCATCTAACGGATTGAGTTTATTACATCTAATTGCGTTTTCGCCTCGAGGACATCCCCATATCCCCCCATTCGCTTTAGCTTTTTTTAGCTTTGTTTCTTGATAGTCACGTCGACTAAAACTGATAAGTGCTTCTAAATTTGGCATTAATTCTAATGCTAGCATACCTGTTTTTGTATTCTGCTTATTTAAGCTATCATAAGCACCTTTAATTTGTACTGCATAAGCTTTACCTTTCAATAAATCATTAGGATCTAATGTTTTGAATGCAACAACTCCACCTAATGCATCCGCTCCCCATAAAACTGAACCCGGTCCCCGCACGATTTCAACAGTTTTAATTGTCGATAAATCGATAAAATTACGATTACCGTCTTGCAAACCTTCGATTACTCTTGCACCATCAACCTGTAATTGCACCCGATTTCCAGCCATCCCTCTAATTCTGATTCCACCCAAATTACCATAAGGATCGGTCCCTGATGTTTGTCTATTTACCGAAATACCGGGAAGATAACGGACTAAATCTTCCATTGTTGTCATTTGATGATCATCAATGGTCTTTCTACTTATGATATCGACAGTTTCTGGAATGGTTAATTTAGCTTTTTTTTGCCGACTTGCTGTCACAGTTATTGTTTCTAATTCATCGTTATCCGCCAATACCGGCAAAGAGATTGAAGCAATTACAAAAGTTAAAAAGATATTATTTACTCTCATCCATACACCATAAAACATATTAAAACTTATAAAGTATTGCTCCAATATTTGATGTTTATCATATTTATTGCGCTAATCTAACAAATTTACTTAAAGCGATCAATGATAATAATTATTACTAACATTTAATAATGATTATCATTAGTATTTATATTGAACGTTTTTAATATTAAATGAGATAACGAGATTTAGATTTATTATCGAGGGACAGCTAAGTAAAATTGAGTTATCAAAATGAGATTGTTATTACTAAAAAATTTATAACAAATCACAAATAGAAAATTGATTAGCCATTATCGACTAATCAAAATAGAATTAATTATTTTTTCGCTAATAAAACTAAAATTTCCATATGTGATGTATGAGGGAACATATCAAATAGTTGAACCTTTACTATTTGATAATTGGATAAAAAGGTTAGATCCTCGGTTAACGAAGTCAAATTACAACTGGAATATAAAATATAGTTTGGTTTAACATTTTCTAAATATTGCATCAAATCTTTACCTGCTCCACGACGAGGAGGATTAAGTAAAACTAAATCAGGTATATCTTGCGTTGCAATGGCGTACTGTGTTGCATCCAGTGATTTGAATGTCAAATGTTTAAAATCTAAAGTATTTGCTGTTTTTGATGCGCACTCAATAGCATCAGAATTAATTTCGATACCTGTTAATTTAATACCATTTGATGCGGCATTATTGACACAACTCAAACCAAACCCGCCTACCCCACAAAAGAGATCCCAAATAGAGTTAATTGGCAGAGTTGCAACCCACTCGCTTGCTGTTTTATAAAGATTTTCCGCGATATAAGTATTCGTTTGAAAAAAACTTTTGGACTTAATATACAGTGGAATATGATTTAATGTCATAGGTAAAAAAGCATTATGAGTTAGAACAATTTCTTGTTCACCTTCTAAAATTGCTGCATGCTTAGGTTGAATATTAATTGAAACAACAAGTAAATTTTGAATCTTCTCTTGCAACTGTTTATAGGTATCTCTGATTTTTTTAACGAATTTATCTGATTTTACAACAAACCTTAACATATATTTATGTTCGCCTGCACTGACGCTCTCGTTGATAATTACAAATTTCAATTCGCCTTTTCGCTTATTGATATTATAAGGAACTAAACCCTGTTTCCGAATGTAACTACGAACTATTTTAAGGATGCTTTGCATACTGTGGGTATAAAGAGGACAATCACACAAATCAACAGTTTCATCAGCATTTTGAATACCTAATACTGGTTTTTCAACGGTTCCAAGCACAGCCATTTTAGCTTTATTACGGAAAGCTGCCTCGCGACTCGCAAATGGAGATTTAACATCTAATGGTTTAAAAGGAATTAATTGTTCTAAAATTTCATTTTGTTTAATTTCAAGTTGAGTTGGATAAGAATAGTCAATCCACTGACAAGATGAACATTTATTTTGTTGATAATAACTACATTGCATCACTATATAACCTTTATTTATAATCAATAATTATATACTTAAACCATGCTAATAAATATTAGTTTTCAATTTTATACTAAAACGTACCCTTAACCTGAAACTTCTTTACAAAAAAATTAGGTATTTAATTCACACAACTAATTTATTAATCGCGATGATTTGACGAAACAATGGTATATGATAGGATATTGCCATGAAAATTACAGGAACACTCTAATGTCTATTAAATTAAAAACCCCCGCTGAAATTGAAAAAATGCGTGTAGCAGGAAAACTTGCTGCTGAAGTATTAGAAATGATTGAACCCTATGTAAAACCAGGTATTAGTACTGGTGAGCTTGATAAAATCTGTTACGATTATATTGTTAATGTTCAAAAAGCTATACCTGCCAATATTGGTTATAGTGGTTATCAACATACTACTTGTATTTCAATCAATGATGTCGTTTGTCATGGTATTCCAAGTTTTGATAAAAAATTAAAAGATGGCGATATTTTAAATATTGATGTAACTGTTATTAAAGATGGTTATCATGGTGATACGTCCCGAATGTACATAGCGGGTAAACCCACTGTTGCTGGAGAAAAACTTTGCCAAGTTACCCAACAAAGCTTATATGAAGCAATAAAAATTATCAAACCTGGTATTCGTTTAAAAGAAATTGGTAAGACAATCCAAAAATATGTTGATAAATTTGGTTTTTCATCAGTCCGTGAATATTGTGGTCATGGTATCGGCGAAGTGTATCACGACGAACCGCAAGTACTGCATTACGATGCTGATGATGGTGGTGTGATTTTGAAATCAGGAATGACATTTACCATTGAACCAATGGTGAATACTGGTGATTGGCGAACACGCACAATGAAAGACGGCTGGACAGTGAAAACTAAAGATCATGGTCTTTCTGCTCAATATGAACACACCCTTTTAGTGACGGATAATGGTGTTGAAATTTTAACATTGCGTAGCAATGAAGACTTTCCACGAATTATTGAACATTAAATAGAGAAAGATTCAACAATTTTATTATTGTTGAATCTCCTCATTTCTCAAAATTTATCCAATACTCTTAGATTCGAGTTTTTTTCCTCTAATTTCTTGTTTAATTCATCAACTTTACTTTTATATATTTTTTCTTTCAAAATTTTAATATAAGGTTGCCATAGTTGATGAGAATAACAATCAAGGCTCAATATAGAAAGTAACCACATTAACATGCGTAGCCAAAATCGTTTATACTTTGGTTTCATAAAAATTAATATAAAAGTGTATAAAGTTTACGGCGATAAGCACTTGCTAAAGGATTACTTGTTCCAAGAGCAGCAAGCAGATCTAGTAATGTTTTTTTCACCTGTCCATCCCCAGCATTTAGATCATGGGTTAATGGTTTAAATAACAATTCTAGTGCTTCTTCATGTCGCCCTACTTGCATTAATTGTGATGATAATTGAATCATAAGTTCTACATTATCAGGTTGTTTGGCAAGTTCAGCTTGTAATTGTTGAAGTTCAGGCGAATTGGCTGCTTGCTCAAGCAATTCAATTTCAGCTTGCAATCCATGAAAATCAGAGTCTTGATCTTGCAGAGGAATTGTTGCTAATACCTCTTTAGCTTCACTAAGCTGTTTTTGTTCTATTTGAGCTTTAACTAACATTAAGGCGATATCTGTTCTTGGTTTACCTAAATGATCGGTTAATGTTTTCCATGCTTGTCTTAATAATGGTAAAGCCTGTTCATATTTGGCTTCATTAAACAAATTTTGTGCTTCAATCCATTTAAGTTCATCTTCATTTGGTAGAACTTTCTCTAAAAACGCTCTAATCATTTCTTCTGGTTGTTGACCTTGAAAACCATCAATAGGTTGTCCATTTTGAAATAAATAAACAGTTGGGATAGCGCGTAAACCAAATTGTGCAGCTAACATCTGCTGCTCATCACAATTTACACTGGCTAATACAAACTGCCCAGGATATTCATTTGCTAAATTAGTTAATGTTTGTGTCATTGCTTCATAATTTGGGCTTCTAGGAGACCAAAAATAAAACAACACTGGATATTTAGAAGAGATTTCTATAACCTCTTGAATATTTTGCTCATTAACATCAAAAATGAATTGGTTTTGCATAATATGTCCTAGTAATATGATGAGTTATTATTTGTTCTTTAAAATTTTATCCATTAATCTATCTGGAAGCAAACGTTTAGCAATGGCTGCAATTTTAGTTACTTTTGTTACCCTGTAACGTATTTTGGGTTTCGGATGTTCTAACGCATGAAACAAATAGGGCAAAACAGCTTCAGGAGGAAGAGTAAAACGTTTTGCAATCGGCGGATTTTTAACAATATTTTCTTTTTCTGTTTGATTAACATTATTAGAGAAATAAGTTTTTAATGGCCCCGGCTCAATTAGACAAACTTTAATACCTGTGTTACTCAATTCTAATCGTAATACATCAGACCAAGCTTCTAAAGCATATTTACTTGCACTGTATGCGCCTCGACCTGGTGTAGCTATAATACCAACAATTGAACTTGTTTGAATAATTCGACCTGCATTTTGTGATAACATGGCCGGCAATAGTAGCTGAGTCAACTGATGCACACCAAAAAAATTGGTAGAAAATTGTGATTCTAACTGCTCACGATTTATCGTATTTAATCGCCCATAAACACCAAAACCAGCGTTATTGAATAATGCATATAATTTACTTTCTGTTAATGCCAATACCTCTTGTGCCGCATGAGTAACTGACTCAGGATTATCTAAATCAAGCAGAACACATTCAAATCCTTGCTCCATGAGTTTTTTTTGATCAGCTTCTTTACGGCATGAGGTAATGACACGATATCCACGTTTTTTAAGGGCAATCGCTGAAATTAAGCCAATCCCACTAGAACAACCCGTAATAAAAATCGTTTGCAACTTTGTTTGCTCCGTTATATTCAAATATTGTCAAGTTTGTTTATAGCAATTATGATAGCACAACTAAATTCAAGTTACTTATTGTAAACCAAGAGGATCAAATGAAAATTGCCATTATTGCCGCAATGGAAGAAGAAGTTGCTATACTTAAAAGCAAAATAACCCATTACCATGTAGAACGCCATTTAGAATTCGACTTTCATCTTGGCCAAATCGCAAATTGTGAAATTGTTTTACTGCAATCTGGTATTGGTAAAGTAGCTGCGGCATCTGGTACTACTTTATTATTAAATAATTATAAAGTTGATGCTGTAATCAATACGGGATCAGCAGGAGGACTCTCTTCTGAACTCAATATTGGCGATATTATTGTGTCAAAAGAGGTATTTTACCATGATGTTGACTTAACCGCTTTTGGTTATAAGCCTGGACAAATGTCCGGTTGTCCTGTTGCTTTTGAAGCCGATTCAAAGTATAAGTTATTAGCCAAAACTTGCATTAAAAAACATGGTGTTAATGCAGTTGAAGGATCAATTGGTAGTGGTGATGCTTTTATAAATGGTAAATCTAATTTAGAAAGAATAAGGCAAACTTTCCCTGACGCAATTGCGGTTGAAATGGAGGCTGCGGCAATCGGTCATGTTTGTTGGTTATATAAGACGCCATTTGTGGTAGTTCGTGCAATTTCGGATAATGGGGATAGTGAATCTGCTGTTGATTTCCAATCTTTTTTGAAAGTAGCTGCAGCTCAATCATCATTGATTGTTGAATCAATGTTAAGTGAGCTTGCTTAAAACGCCCATTACCAATATTTATAAAAGTTATAAGCCATATGGTCTAAATAAAGGCTCTCTCCAACCAGATAACAGTTCTGGTTGGCTTCCATTTTTATCTGCTTGCCATTTTACATATTGATTAATTAATCGCCGTGAAAGTAATAAATCTTGATTCAATCCAGTATGAGAACATATATCTTGGGCGATAAGTTTTAATTCATCACTAATTTTTTTGTAATTAGGGTAACTCGTCACCCTACAAATCGGCGATAATTCCGGAATAGGTTCTGACAAAATATTTAATATTTTCTGTCCATATAAACGAATTTCTTTCCCTTTCAAGCCTAAATTACCCAATTGTGCTAATGAAGTTGGCGAGTATCGGGCAATATTCCATAATGTCTTTTCATGTACAACAAAATTCAATGCTAAATCTTGTTCTTTCGCTAAATTATAACGCCAACTGGCTAATTTATATAATTGTCCTAAACTTCGCCCTTTTAATTGCCAACTGTTTTTGATATTCAAATAAGCATCATTTGGATCTATTGTTTCACATTTACGGGCGACAACCATTTGGCTCTCTTGATAGGCTGCTTCTAAATATCCTTTTGAGGTTAATTGTGCTTTTAAAATATTGACTAAAGGATACAAATACAATACATCATTAATCGCATATTCACATTGTTTATTCGTCAATGGTCTCTTTAGCCAGTCAGTTCTCGTTTCACTTTTATCGAGTTCCACCTGTAAATATTTATTAACTAAGTTTGCATAACCACTACTTAGTGGATTATCCAAAAATGAAGCCAAGATTTGGCTATCAATGATAGGTGTTGGAATAGAGCCGAACTTATGAAAAAAAACTTCAAGATCTTCGCTACAGGAATGAAAATACTTTTCAATGTTAGGATTACTTAAAATGCTTAAAAAAGCATGCCAATCAGTAATATTAATCGGATCAATGAGCGCTGCGTGCTCACCATTAAAAACTTGTAAAAGTCCTAAATGAGGATAGAACGTTCGTGTACGAACAAATTCAGTGTCCAAAGCCAAAGCAGTACTGTTTCCGATTTTTGAACAATAATCAATTAATTGCTCATTATTAACTATATATTGATAAGACAAAGTTTAAATTCCTACATAGAAAAATTAAAGAACTCAGTGGGTTTTTCATCAAATGTTACGTCAATGACGACTATTTCAGAACATGTCATTAAGCGAATTGGAGGTCCCCAAAAACCAAATCCACTACTTACAATACTGGTAAAATGCTGTTTTGTATTTTTATATATTCCATAATTATTTTTATAGATTAATTTTTCAATAAGGTTAATGGGAAATACTTGCCCAGCATGGGTATGCCCAGAAATCATTAAATCGACACCTAAATTTGCAGGTTCATTGAGATCATGTGGTTGATGATCTAACAAGATAATCGGTTCGTCGGTATTAGAAAACATGATTAAATCTGACAATGATGCTCGTTTAATATCATAATTCGATGAAGAAAAATCATCCCGACCGATGAAAGTAATACCTACGTTATCAAGATAAACGACATCATCCTTTAAAACTTTCATATCAGCGTGTTTAAAAGCATTGATAATATCTTGTTCATGATTATTTTCTTCTTTAATATTCAAATATTCATGATTACCAAAAATAATATAGGTTCCATATTTTGACTTAAATTGCTGAAATTGTTTATCAAAACCTTTTTCAGTAAAAGGTTGTAAC
Source organism: Gilliamella sp. W8136 (assembly GCF_016101285.1). Taxonomy (NCBI): domain Bacteria; kingdom Pseudomonadati; phylum Pseudomonadota; class Gammaproteobacteria; order Orbales; family Orbaceae; genus Gilliamella; species Gilliamella sp. W8136. Next base: position 51,747 of record NZ_JACFQU010000018.1, on the reverse strand, counting down.
CGTCTATCCAAAGTATCGCCAGTAATTACAATAAAATCTGCATTGAGTTGATTTACTTTATCAACCATGTCTTGAATTCTATCAGAAGAAGTCATGTCATTAATATGAATATCACTCAATTGCACAATACGCAGTTTATTGACCTTTGCCCTTTTATCAATTTTAACTTGATAGTTAACTACGCTAGGCTCTATCGCCATTTCATGACCGTAATAAAATAATGAAAAAACACCAAGAATATACACAACTTTAGTTGCTAATTGAGGTTTTAATCTTTTTTTACTGATCCAACGCCCTATATCAAAAATTAATGACATAAAAACACTGCAAATCATTATGGCACAAACAGTATTTAAGATTAGTGGTAGCCAATAAGTTGAAATGTTTTCAGATAACCTTGATAAGACAATTGATAACCCAGCCAAAATAACAACTGTCCAATAAACAATTTGGTAATAACTTGTTAAAGAAAAGTTAAACCAAAACTGCCATCGTTTTCCCAAATAGACAGCCATTAAGCCACTAATGATAATAGCTATAGAAATGGCGATGAAAGCTGTAATAGTCATAATTATCCAAACAATACAAGTCAAAAAATGTTATGATAGCAGAATTTATTTTAATAGCACCAATATGTTTTATGAATATTAAAAAAGATCAATTATTTTCAACCCCGATTGATAAATTAGGCGATTGGACATTCGATGAAAAAGTTGCTGAAGTATTTCCTGATATGGTTCAACGTTCCGTACCGGGTTATTCAAATATTATTTCCATGATTGGTATGCTCGCAGAAAGATTTGTACAACCCAATTCAACAATTTATGATTTAGGTTGTTCATTAGGAGCAGCTACTCTATCCATTCGTCGGAATGTCAATGAAAAAAACTGCCGTATTATTGCTGTTGATAATTCACAGCCAATGGTCGAACGTTGTAAAAGACATATTGAATCTTATAAAGCCAATACCCCAGTCGAAGTGATTTGTGACGATATTTGCAATATTGATATGCAAAACGCCTCAATGGTGGTACTGAATTTTACTTTACAATTTTTAACACCAGAAAACCGCCAACAAGTTTTAAATAAAATTTATCAGGCATTAAAACCTAATGGGATCTTGGTTCTATCTGAAAAATTTAGTTTTAATGATTCAACCGTTGATGAACTGCTGTTTAATATGCATCATGACTTTAAACGTGCAAATGGTTATAGCGAACTTGAAATTAGTCAAAAACGAAACATGCTAGAAAACGTCATGCTTACTGATACCATTGAAACCCATAAAAAACGTCTATCTGATGCGGGTTTTAAACATATTGATACTTGGTTTCAATGTTTTAATTTTGGCTCAATCATTGCCATTAAATAACGCATTAATTTACTTTATTAAAAGGAAAAAAGAATGATTGATTTTGGTGATTTTTACCAGATTATCGCAAAAAATAAACTGAGCAAATGGCTTGAAGTATTACCTGCACAACTTGCCAATTGGCAAAAAAGCAATATTGATAACCGCTTTAATCAATGGCTCAACAGTATTAAACATCTACCTACGATTAAACCTTATCAAATTGATCTATTAAATAGTGTAACGGTAGAAAGTGAACAACCGATTTCAATCGGTGACCAACAACGTATTACTCAATTGCTTAAAAATATGATGCCTTGGCGTAAAGGCCCTTTTCATCTTTATGGTATTAATATCGATACTGAGTGGCGTTCAGATTGGAAATGGGAACGATTGATTCCTCATATTAATAATCTTGCAGGACAAACAGTTTTGGATGTGGGATGTAATAGTGGTTATCATTTATGGCGAATGGTTGGAGCAGGCGCTAAGCTAGCGGTTGGTATTGATCCTATGGCGCTTTACCTTTGTCAATTCGAAGCGATTCGCAAATTGTTGGGTAACGATCAACGTGCTCATTTATTACCACTTGGCATAGAAGAACTGCCTAAACTCAATGCGTTTGATACCGTATTTTCTATGGGCGTGTTATATCACAGACGTTCTCCTTTGGATCATCTATTTCAATTAAAAGATCAATTGGTTGATGGTGGGCAACTAGTACTTGAGACGTTAGTTATTGATGGTGATCTACATCAAGCTCTAATGCCAGGCGAACGCTATGCGCAAATGCGAAATGTCTATTTTATTCCATCGGTTCCAACGATGATTAATTGGTTACATAAATGCGGATTTTCTGATGTTAAGATGGTTGATAAATCAGTAACGAGTTTGGACGAACAACGTAAAACCGAATGGATGACATCAGATTCATTAGCTGATTTCTTAGATCCAAACGATTCAAGTAAAACCATTGAAGGCTACTCTGCACCAATGCGGGCAGTATTTATAGCTAAGAAATAAGATTAAGCAGCCAACCTCTCATTCTGTTGAAAAGCCCATTTTCTAAGGATGAGCGGTTAACTGATTAAATCAAATATCGTTAACTTTTAGCCCTGATAAAAAACTAAAATTAATAGTAAAAGTACTCTTTAAAACTTTCTGATTTTTATTTTTTTTATTACTTTTATAGAATGATTTATAATGCGCAAATTAGGGTTAACAATCAATAATATTCACCATTTTTATCCAGTCTACTTTAAAAAATAATGAAAACTGTAAAAAAGTTTGAGGTAAACTATACGTTTCAATATAAAATCCATTTATTGATCATTAACCAATACTTTTCGTTATCATCTATATAAGTTAATCTTCAAACAATATTTACAGTTAATTATTTGAAATTAGTTTATTTTATGGACAAATTTCATTCATTGAAAGTATTGCGGGTACAATTCGATGATCAGTATATTCAAAATGAAATAGAAAACGAATATCATAATGATTTAGTACATTAATCAAATTATCGTTATGGCAAAATTCTTGATTAAATCTTATCCGCAGATCTTCGGTAAGGTATTGGGCAAGTATGGTTTGGCTATCGGATGGGATTTTAAATTCAAATAAAATATTATTGCTATTATAGCTAATATTAGTAATTTCGGTGCCATCTGCTGTTTTGAAAGGAAATTTGCCCTTTTTACCTAATAGGGAACTTTTTGCGCTCTCGACAATCGCTGAACTTACTTTATCAACCGAAAGTATATCATCGTCGCTATAAACGGGAGAAAACACCATAATTCCAGAAAGCAATGCCATTAATTTAACCAAATTTCTCATTATTTTATCCTTTAATTCTGCTTTATCACTCTTTTTAGTAAGATGAAGTTTGTTTTGATATACCTATATCAATAGATAATAAGAGTAATATTTTATCTTTTTTAATTATTTTTAATAATTATTATTTATATAAATGAAATTTGTTAATTATCATACACAAAATTTTAGAAAAAAAGAGTATCTAACAAATTTATATTAGTCGTTTTAGTCAATATTGCTAATCAATCATTTTTGCATTGAACCTCATAAATAGAATGAAATTAAATAAAAGATAAATTTTAATTTATCTATTACGTGACATTGTCACATTTATAAATACTTGGTCATCTCTGTTTTGATGTGTTTAACCATATTTGTTAATCATTTTATCTATTAAAGTGGTAATAAATACTAATAAAACGAAAAAGCATTAAATGCCAAAGAGATCATTGGTGTAATAATAAATATTAAAGTGTGATTATATTGATTGAATAAAGGACATAAAAAAGGTAACACAATGGTTACCTTAAGATATAACTAAAAGATTATTTCTTATTTGGATGAGGATCTTTAACAGAATCACCCTGACCTGACATAATATACCAGCCATTTTTACTATGAGGTTTTTTATTATGATCTGGGCAAGGAGGTAACGATTTTTTACTCTGGTTTGAATATACATAGCCACAATCAGCACATTTAAAAGTGCCAGCTGAAGCATCACTACCGTATGCAGCAAATTTTTGTACCATTCTAAGCTCCTCCAGTAAATTAATATGAATGATAAGTACAATACTTATCACTTTTATATATAAACGCTGATCTAGCAATAAATCAAGCTAAGAAACGGTTTAATTTTGACCATTTTCATTATTTAAGCATTATTAAAATAGTTAATTTACAAAAAAATTAATTTGAGCAGCTTATCATGGATTTATATAAGTTAATTGATGCTGGTCATCAAAGCTAATCATAATTTGTCCATTAGGATGAGTTACAATTTTTACAGCCGAAAAATCAGTAATTGTGAATTGTGCACCAACACTTAATAAGTTCTCTCCCCCAATGCCAACACAATATGTACCTGCTGCTACAGCAGATTTTACGCCACTTGAGGAATCTTCAAATACAATTGTATGATTGGCTGGAATATTTAATCGCTTGATTGCCAAAAGATAAGGATCTGGATAAGGTTTACCTTTAGTGACATCGTCACGTTCTACAATTACTGAAATACATTGATAATTTATAAAAAATCTTATGTAATTTAAATAAGTTTTAATTGTTTATCTTTTCGAAAAAAGATACCAAACAATAAAAATTGCTCCGACCATGATAAAAGTTTTTACTAAACGATTTTTTATATTATTACTCATCTTTTTCATCTCAACTGCATCAATGAATTGACCAAATGATTGAATAAAATCATCAAATGAGTTAGAAACATGAGCTATCCCCTGCTCTTCATTTGACCATCGATAAATAGTCCCATAATCGTCCTCTTTTAGTGAAATTAAATAACTATCAAGGTTGTGATCGTAAGCAAAAGGTAACATGAATTGCAATTGTGGATTTTCAATCAATAATTCATTATACATTCGTGTCATAGTCGAATGGCCATATTTAATGCTATAAAAACCACTCAAATATTCACAATTATGATCATTCACTTTAGGAAAATCTCCGCCATTAAATTCATAAAAAAAATCGAGAAAATATGAAGGAATTTTCTCATCAAATAATCGATTGAATTCAATAATATCTTGGTAGGTTAATTTTTGTTGACTATTCTCAAGTATCAATGCCATTTCGTGTGTCCTTTTTAATATTAACTATTTGACTTCCTATGGTAATCACCCCATGACATATTCAATTCTGATATTAATAGTTCAATTATGCATTATTTTGCATTCCTAAAAAATATTATAAATCAGATAAATAACTAAATCCATTTTCAGTGTTAATGATGATAATTAAAAAATATTATTGTGAGTGTCTATTAGATCTTATTTCATAATAATGATCAGATGGAGAATGTTTTCACCGTTCAATGTGATTAACAGAACTGATTGTAACTGAATTGATTGTAACAGAAAACTTGGACAAATTTGGTGAATGTTGTCCGTTTTTGATTTTTTCAAGAAAATAAATATAAAGCAGTTCCATAAATTTGAGAATTTACATAAAAATTGGGATTTTGTTCACAAAGGAACATTTAAATAAAAAGTATTATTTTTCTTATAACAGTTAATTACTGATTTTCCAATATCGGATTTGGCATTTCTATAATCAAGAAAGCTATCACAATCGAAGATAAAAATTGGATATATATGTATTTTTCTTTGTTTTTATTTGCAATAAAATGACATAGTATGTGACAATTAAAGAATTTTAACCTATTTAATATTTTAACCATTTCACAAAAGTCATTATTTTAAATGTTAGCAATTTTTTAAGTCATCTCAATTTCAACATTCGATGATTCTTTAAATAATATTTTTTGATTTTCCATTATTAATTAGACAATAACGTAAAACCAATAACTAACTTTGCCAAGAAGTTTGAGGTCACACCTACGTTTAAGTATAAAATAACAAAATAACTTTAGATCTAATATTAACTATAACTATCATTTTGGATAATTGATTAGTTTAAATCTTATCGTATTTAGATATATATTCTCACAGTGATATATCCTTAAAATTATTCTAGTTATATTCATACACCGCTCTCTTGGGTACTTGCTCACCAAATCATATAATATAATATGATTTAACATTAAACTGAAATAATTGGAGATTTTATTTAAAGTTGAAAACTTTAGGCTAATATGTTCTGATTGTTGATATTATTAATCAAATGACTATAGAATCATTAAATGCAAACATCTATTTTTATTTAGTAATGGATTTAAGTGCGATTTGCAATAGGAATAATTTATTGAAAATTCGATGAATTTAATCATCATATTGTAAAAAAACATCATTTTCAAAAAAGAAAACAAAAGAATTAAATAAATCATCTGATGTTAGATTATCTAATTGATCGTTAGCTACATCAATAATACTTTCAATATCGCCTTTTTCTAATGTTGGTATCCAATTTGCTTCAATAGCTTGCTTAGGTAAATTAATCTGGTAATTATTGTCAATATCCTCATCTTCACAAAAGAATCCTATTGTATCAAGTATCCGAGATTTTGAATCAGTAGGCAGATAAAACCAATCATTTGCCATGTTTTCAATATTAATTAAGGCATCTTGTATAGATATTAAAGGCATTTTTACTCCTTAATATTTATGAATAATCCTATTTGTCTTGTTTTCTATTTTCTTTAACTAATGTATTGGGATAGATTTGAAAATAGCGCTTAAACGAAACTGGACATGTCACCAAAGGGGAATATTTTAAAGCCCAAGGTAAACTTTTAATCGGCTTGCTAAACAGTTTAATTATCCAACCATCGCTACCATTTGGGAACATAAATTTAAAACTTATGGAATTGTCATTTAGGATTTTAATATCGCCAACTTTGAAAATACTGGGTGTTAACCAACCATGCTGGCCACCAATAATAACATGATCAACTATTTTTTTACTTTGAGAATCAAGCAAATATATATACAACTCTTCGTCATAAAGTCCCATATCAATATCGATGACAAACAATAAAAGATAACGATTATTATAAAGATAAGCTGCTTTTAAATCACAAACTTCCAGTTTGTCATGAAAACAAACACCATCGACTTCAACCTGCGCACCTATTACGCCCTTTTTATTGCGAGGTAACGCCTTTAAAATAATATTGGATAGTGGTTCTATCATGATCATTTCCTAATAAATATGCCTTACTCTTATACGATAATATTAACAAAGAACTTTATCAATATAAAAGTAGAGATATTCATTATTAGAATAATCAAAATAGTAAATTAGATATTCTTATAAATAACATAGGTTACAAAAGTAAATTTACTCAATACTATACTGACAATGTTATTTTTAAAAATAAGTTAGAAAGAATGTTTATAATAATAATCTACGTTATCAATAAGGCTATAATATTCATGCAAGATTACTTTTTCAAAAACTATTGGCAAATCACATCATAATTTAGGTTTAAAAATTATTCTAATGTTTCTATTGGCAATACTGTAATTGAGATATCAGAACTAAAATTTTGATATTAAAAAATATGCCTTTTGAAGTAGTAATAATAGGGTGATTTCATTGGTTCGATTGGCAGCTTAAATTACTACTACTCTAAAAAATAAACCGAAATAAAATGAAAGAAATCTTTCCTTTTAAAATAACTACCTGAAGTTAACGAACCAATCATACCACCAATTACTTCAAAAGTTACAACAATCATCTTTCAATTAAATCTAATATCTCCATATTATCCAAACGTAACTCTATAGGATCATTAGATACATATAGTTGGCTAACAGTAACTTTTAATAAACTATATTTAGCCATTATTCTAATCTTGAACTGATAATTCTTTTTAGTCTTTTAAATTAGGCGTATACTCTCGCTCATCAATTACTTCTACCCAATCAGGTATGTTAGGGGTACGGCAATAATAGCAGGCATTAGGATCTAGTTTTTTTATTCTTTCAAATTCTGGAGTTTGCGGATCATCATAGAGTTCAGGATCGCCTGAGCGATTGAGTTTTTTAAAACGATCATGTTCTTCTGCACAATTATGCAACCAAGGTTTCGAATAACCTAAAGTAGCAAAAATTCTATTACTAATAAATGAATATCGACCATCCATTGATATAAAAATTATAATTGAAAGGAATAAAAATGAAATAAAAACCGAAATTGTAAAATCGATAAATATTGAAAAAAAACCTTCGTCAATTACAAAAAATAACATAATTATTGATACTATTAAATAACCTAATAAACACAACACACCTGAAAGAATAGAACTAAATTTTAATTTTAATAGCGTTGGTACACCGATTGAACGAGGAAAATATAATGCATGGTATTGAGGCATTCGCACTGCGTAGGATTGATATTGGTTCGAGTCAATTTGCTTAACTACCATTTCAACATAATCCCCTTCTTTAAAACTAACATGCTCTATATTCCCTAATACCTCTTTTTTACCTACATAACAATAAAAAGTTTTACCTTTTAGAGTAATACTATCTGCGGTTAATGAACCAATAATAGTAGCAATTAATTCAAAAGCCCCAATAATCATAAACCCAAATAAAGCTAGCCAACCAATATTATCCGAACGTAATTCTTTGGGATCGTCTAATACATGTAATTGACTAACTGTCCCTTTTAATAGACTATATTTTGCCATTTAAAATCCCTCTATCATCCATATCTTGTTTAATTAATTCTCAATACTCAATAATATAAAATTCATCATTTGTTGATTATACTCAATATTAAACATGCCTTTAAATACATCCTTATTAAATACTAGTGTTTGTCGTTCTAGTTTCTGATAAATATGGAATCTATCATGTTATATTAAATATTTATCTGTATGTAATGCACAACATTTAAGTATGTTTGAAGATTACCATCATTTAGTAGATAAATTTCAACTTCAAGTACAATTAGCAATAAACTTATCACACCTTTAACCCGTGTTAAACACAGACACCAAGCTACAACAATGGTAATTTATTAAACCAAAAACTTTCCCATATAAAACGGCAAAGTTCCGTTGATTAATAATTGTCTAGCCGAGACATAATGATATAGAATTTCGAAAATAATGTTTGTAAAACCTAATGACTTCAATATAACTATTTTCAACAGAATCCTGATTTGGAAAGCTTATTGACTATTGTTGAGATTATTTTAAAAAAACTATTTGTTATCCCTTATCTACTTGATGCTAACCTATTAATATACCTATAGAAAATAACCAAATTAAAATATATTTTTATTGAGAATAATATAGCTTTTATTTATTAAACTTTAACAAGTTGTTTAAATTTAATGCTGTTATTATATTTATTTTCAGTTAATAACATTTTTTTGTAATTTACTGACTAAATTATTCCGATTAATCCGTTCCGATATATTTTAAGCAAAACTGTTTTAATTTACATTAAAATAAAGGTGTCTATCATTGCGTTTTTTAAAATTAGGATGGATATAGACTAGCCTTATCATAGTTGATAATAATAAAAAAAGATTTAATTGATGGTAAATTGATCGAGTTTTATGGGGGATAACTCTTTCAGAGTATTTAACGATTATTGTTATATTCGCTTAAAGAGATCGCTTCTTGAATGTTTCTTCAACATAAATGACAAATTATGTCAGTTAATAAATTTCATATTTATTGTACCTATTTTTTTAAAAATACTTTTCTGATTTTTTATGATATTAGACATTCCAATTTTTAATTGCTGACAATATAAATAAAAATCGTACTAAAAAGCAAAAAAAACGAATAGGACTTGAACCAGTGACCAATCGATTATGAGTTTTTTGGATAGAGGTTTTAAATCAATAACTTAGTTATTAATCAATTAGTTAATTATGCATATAAAAACATATTAAGCACTATAAAATCATTTTCGATCGCCAATTTACCGCCATTTTTTATTTAATTTGGTTTATTATTATTGAAATAATAATGACTCAATCTATCTTTAATTAATCATGTTCTAACGGATTCAACCTTACCGCATCTTCAAAGTGATCAGGAGCAAAGTGTGCGTAGCGCATGGTCATTTTGATATCGGTGTGGCCGAGTATTTTTTGTAAAACTAAAATATTACCACCATTCATCATAAAATGGCTGGCAAAAGTGTGGCGTAATACGTGGGTTAGTTGTCGATCTGGTAATTCTATTCCTGCACGATCGATTGCTGAGCGGAACGCCGAATAACAGGGGGTAAATAAGCTACCATTCTTTTTGGGAATTTCGTTAAAGAGTTTGTCACTAATTGGAATGGTTCGATTACGTTTGCCTTTGGTGTTAATGTAGGTGATTTTACCATCTTTTACTTGAGTACCTTTTAGGCTTTCAGCTTCGCTCCACCTTGCCCCTGTTGCTAGGCAAATTTTAACAATAATACTTAAATCAATGGCAGTACTTTGCTCACAAGATAATAGGAGTTCGTGAATTTGCTCTTTAGTAAGATAAGCCATTTCTTGCTCATCTGTTTTAAATGGGCGTATTCGTTCAAGTGGATTGTTATGTTGCCACTCCCCTAACCGAATTAACTCGTTAAACATCGCTTTAAAGTAGGTTAATTCAAGATTCATTGTTCTAGGAGCAACCGTTTTAATGCGATCAGTTCGATATATCTCACCATCAATCCGTTTTTGGCGATAAGTAGTAAATTGTTTAGCAGTGAAATTTGTTGCTAATGGATTGTCCATACAATCACTGGCAAAAAGCATTGCTTTTAATCGAGTTTGACCATCTTTTAAGGTTTGACCATGCAGCGAATACCAGCTTTGGATTAATTCAGATAATCGACGCTTATCAATTTTTTCATTAATCCATGGTTTTTGATTTGCTTGTTCTTCAAGATAATTTTCATATGCTAATGCTTCTCCTTTGGTGGCGAAGTTTTTACGGATTCGACGACCACCAGAGAGATATTTTTCAAATAACCATTTTCCATTAGGTTGTTTTCTTACTGACATAAGTACAATTAATCCTTTGCTAATCTAAATCAATTGTCCTTTTAATTCACTAAACTCTTGTTCAGTAATGGCTCCCTTATCTTTTAGGCTAGCCAACCGCTCAAGTTTAACTAAAGTTTCATCGGAAATAACCGCTTCTTTAGATTGTTCAGCTGGTTTAAATTGTCCTTCACCAGTCGCTAACCATTGTAATGATGCACCTGTTTCATCCATACATTTGACAACAAGATCGGAAGGAAAGAGATCTCGTCGATAGCGGATTGATAAACTTGCTGCTGATGTTCCTAAATAATTGCTATATTCGACTTTGGATTTAAACCCATAAGCCTCAATGATTCTATCCAATACTTTGGCACCACCAGAATTAAAATTAATACTCATCTTGAATTAAGCCTAAGTTAATTTATAAATAAAAATATGATTGACATTAAGCTTTGCTTAATGATAAATTATATTTAGTTTAATTTTACATATAAATACACATAATTACATATAAGCATATTTATGTTAGGAATAATGCACTATGATGACAACAATTTCAATCACTATTTCTGCTCCTTACGTCACTGTTGATGAATTTGCTCGAGTTTCGGGCATGAATCCTCGTACTGTTAAAAAATATGTACATGAAGGATTGCTCCCAACGCGAAAAAAAAGAATCACAGGCAAGCATGACCGCTCAACAACGTTAATTAATATGACCGCCCTTACGCTTGAAGGGGCGAAAGCATTCAATCCTGAACTAAATTTGATGGAGCAATAATATGAGCCAGGCTATCTATTTAAGTCAAAAATCGACTACCCAACCGTTAGTTATTTTTATTCAAACCAATAAACATAATCCAAATGGTTGGATTGAAAAAAGTAATGGTAAAACCATTAAATTAAAGCAAGTTAAGCATCGCCAAAACTAACTCGAACCATTTGATAAAGCCTTTGCCTTTTTCGAAAGACATGGCTCTTTTTTGATTCAAACTATATTTATATAAGGAAGAGCGATGAATGATATTGAACAATCTCGTCAACTTGAACATATAAGACATCTATATCAATTAATTCATGGACATCGCAGCTTAGTTCGCAGCAATTTTAATCGGTTAAAGCCAGGACAAAAAAGACTGTTATTAGCAGCCGCAGGCATAACATCATTAAACACAAGATTGTCGTATTCAGAACACAATTTAAACTTTGATCAGCTCAATGATAATGAAGTAGATAATTTAGAAATAGGACTTCGCCGTTTACAAGCCATAGTGGATGTCTTTGCACACTGTGAAGCACAAGATTTTACCAAACAATAATGAATATCAAGATGAGGAAAAATATATGAACTCAAGCACTATTACTCAATCTAAACTACAGAATATATCGGGAAAAATTAAACAAGAAACAGAACAACGACTTTGTGACCTTTATATAAATCGCTTAATGCAAATAAGCGGTCATATCTTAGATCAGAATTTAACCGCTAGCGAAGTAAATGAATTGCTTTATCAAGAAGCAGAAAAACTTCGCCATCAAAGCTATGAGACTAATGCCTAATGAAAGATATTATAGACCAAGCAAATGATTTGGCTCAGCTTGAACTTGATAATCTACTTGCTAATCGCCAAACCTTTACCGGCGAATCAGCAATAGATTGTATCGAATGTGGCGAGCCAATCCCTGAAAAACGTAGACAATTGTTAAAAGGTTGTCAACTTTGTATCGATTGTCAAAATCTAAAAGAACTGCGTGCCAAACGATAACTGCTACCGAGAATTTATGACCAGTCAATCTTTCTCTTTACCTTTTATTCCTGCTAAAAATAAACATTCTTTATTATTAGCTATGCGTGATTACTATGAAAATATCGGGCAATATTTACCTAATAAAAAATTAGCAAGAACGCCAATAGCTCAACTTAATTATGAAAAAAAAATGCCACAATCTATCAGCTATAATGAAATTAAATTGTGGCAAGTTGATCAAGAAGACCACCCATTCCGTGCTCAATTCTTTAGTGATTTACCTGATTTTTTAGCTGGTTATTTTGCTGATAAATATATTAATCTTTTTCAAGTTGAAGGAAGAAAAAAAGCCAATAGTTTTTTACGACAAACTTTAGGTGGCAATATTCAGGAAAGATTATCGCAAGTCAAAGCACGTTATCAAGTAGACAAACCCAGTGTCTTATCGATTAATTTTGCCGAGGAATTTGCCCGATTAGCCACATTGAGTACAAAAAAGTTAGCAAAATTAAGTGTTGACATAGTCAATTATCTGAATAAACACATCCAAACCTGTCTTGCAGATCAGTCCTTTTGTTTGACAGCTAATCATATTGAAAGCAATAGTTTAGAGCAAAAACTTTATCGAACAGTCTTAAAAGAATTAAGTGGTATTAACATTATACCCCCCTATTTTAATGATTTTAAAAATCACAAATTAACCAATGATAATTGTATTAAAGCATTAGCTAAAATAACCAATCATGAATGGTGGCAACGTAAATTAAAAACTCGCCGTGATTTTGAACATGAGCATTTCGCAATTGCCGTAGGTCAAGTACAAAAAAAGGCATCCCCTTATGCTAGTCGTAGCTGTCAAATGGAATGGCAAGAGCAAAAACGTCGCAATCAAAAATATCTGGAAAAGATGGCGATAGAAAATCCAGAAACGGGTGAACAAATATCATTAGATTTACAAGTTTATAAATCAATAGCTAACCCAGCAATAAGGCGTGTGGAGCTTATGACACGCATGCGGGGCTTTGAAGATTTAGCAGATCAACTAGGTTATCAAGGTGCTTTTATAACCTTGACTGCTCCAGCTAAATATCACAGTGCGCATGCCAAAGGTGGCTTTGTTGAAAACTGGCAAGGCAACACTCCACGAGAAACACAAGCCTACTTATGCAAAATTTGGTCACGAATTCGGGCTAAATTAAATCGTGAAAATATTCAATTTTTTGGTTTTCGGGTTGCCGAACCTCATCATGACGGTACACCTCACTGGCATATTTTAATCTTTATGCGTCCAGAAGATATCCAAAAAGCTTTTTATAGTATGTGGATATATGCGATGGATGAAGATGGGGATGAAAAAGGTGCTGCCATCAATCGTTTTGAATTTAAAAATATTGATAAACAAAAAGGATCTGCAACTGGCTACATCGCCAAATATATTGCCAAAAATATTGATGGATATGCACTAGAAAACGAAATTGATACGCAAACAGGCGAAAACTTAAAGCTATCATCTAAAGCGATTACTGCTTGGGCCAGCCGCTGGAAGATTCGCCAATTTCAACAATTAGGGGGGGCACCTGTCAGTGTATGGCGAGAACTGCGCCGTTTAAAAAATAAAAAAGTAGACAATAATATTATCGATCCAGTATTAGCATCGGCCGATATTGGTGATTGGGCAGCTTATACTACTCATCAAGGTGGACCATTGGTCAAACGCAAGGATATTAAAGTCCGGCTTGCTTATGAGGATAAAGTTAATCAATATGAAGAAATTATCAAAAAAATTAAAGGGGTCTATGCACCGATTCATGGTTTTGCATCTTTTATTTGCACCCGATTAATTAAATGGAAGCTAGTTCCCAAAAATAGTAGTAGTGGCGTAAAAACTAATGATACATTTTTATTGCGGGCGGAACGCACGCCTTGGAGTTCTGTCAATAACTGTACTCACACAGTTAATTTTGAACAACAACGACAAGCCATTAAACAACAACTGAAAATTATCGGTTTACCAGATAATGATTTAAATGTGAATCACCTCTATTTAAGGCGAAGTATCAGGTTAAATGCGCATCAGCGTCTAAAACTAACTGACGCCCTAAATGGACTTCATTTACTAGTAAACAATCATTATATTGAGTCAAAAAAAAGACCACCTAAAAACCATATCAATGACATTTTTAACTAAAGCAAAAAATACATGATTAATATTTTTTACTTAGTGAATCGTGTAACATTTAGACAATAAAATAGATAATTATCAATATGCTAAATATTATTGACTACTTTATTCTAAGTTTTTAAAAAATGACTTGATCGAAAAGATAATTATTATATACTGTATGTAGATACAGCATTTAAGGGTAACTAGAAATGAATGAGTTGGAAAAAATAAAAACAATAGAGCGCGTCGAATTACTTTCACGAATCATTACTGAACATATTCATTTACAGGAAAATGATAAAGACATAATAATGTTTTGGTTTCGTGATTTACTTGAGCCATTAAAAAAACAAATGACGACTAAACATCTTAATAACCCAAATAATTAATAA
Organism: Gilliamella sp. W8136; assembly: GCF_016101285.1. Taxonomy (NCBI): domain Bacteria; kingdom Pseudomonadati; phylum Pseudomonadota; class Gammaproteobacteria; order Orbales; family Orbaceae; genus Gilliamella; species Gilliamella sp. W8136. The sequence continues at coordinate 36,642 of NZ_JACFQU010000018.1, read as the reverse complement.
TCACTTTAGGATAGTTGAAAATAGTTTAGGCCACTTAACAACCATCATCAACTATCCTCCCATACCATACAAACTAATAATAAAAAACTACAATTTGAGAAAACTTTATTTTTAATACTCAGATACCGCAAGTTTATTCGATAGTTGCGGATAATTATTAATATAATTCATATTAGCAATGACTATTTATATGAATTAAATCTTAATAATTAGTTTTTTAATTAACATCGGCAACCATCCAAATACTAATTTATTTTAGTCAAAATAAGGAATTTTAATTGTCTAAACACTTACTACAAAATCCTGTCTACAATAATTATTAATTATTTGATTAATAACAACTTTATTGGAATTATTTTTAATTAAAAACTCTTATAAATTAGGAGGGAAGAGTAAAAAACTGTATAATTAAACAGTGTGATAAGTTACTTAAATTATCCTTTGATTCTTGATAACTGATAACAGGATTGGAATATGCTTATTAAAAAAGGATAGTAAAAAATGATAACAAATTTCGCATTACAACATTAATTGCTTAAATGTATATTTTCGGCTTTTGCTGGAGCATTAATCATTTTAGCGTTTAATTGTTTTAATTGGCAATTTGAACTTATCTGCGGTATAGCTATGACCAAGATTGTTGATACGGAGCCAGCTTAATTTAAACGCGAAATAAAACTTAGTTAAATATATCAAAGGAAATGAAGAGTCATGAAATTAACCGAGCACTTCACATTAGAAGAATTTACTCGTTCAACAACAGCAACTCGACTAAAAATAGATAATCGTGTCCCAGATGACTTAATGGCAAATATTTATCTGACAGCTAACAAATTAGAATTAGTTAGAAAAGCTTTAGCTTATCCAATCATTATCTCATCTGGATACCGCTGCCCTGCTTTGAATAACCAAGTGGGTGGGTCGCAAACCAGTGCTCATACTAAAGGTTTAGCCGTTGATTTCAATTGTGCCTATGGCAATCCAAAACAAATTTGCCAACATTTAATCGCTAATGGTGTCGAATTTGACAAAATCATCCAAGAATATAATCAATGGGTTCATATTGAATTTAGTCACGGCAACCAACGCAGATGTGTTCTTACAGCAGTAAAACAAAACGGCAAAACTATTTATTTACAAGGATTAGTATGAACAAAACCAACGTCACTATTGCTTTTGCATTTATAATATTGTTTTTTATTATTAGCGATTTACTGCATGCTAAACGATTAGCAAACAATGAAGCCAGCCAATTGGCACAAAAAGTAGTCCAATTGCAACAAACAATTATAAAAAATAATCAGATTATCGTTGACTATGAAAAAAGCAAGCAGTATTTAGAACAACAATCGTTACAAAATCAGGAACAAATAAATGGTCAACTCAAAGAGAATTATTGTGCTAACCAGCTGGTGCCTATGCCTATTTCTGGTAGCTTGTACAACCGAGCGAAAAATCTTCGTCAATCAACCAATACCCGCGAATTTACTCATTAGTTGTCAACCGAATTTACCTCCTAATCCAATGACTTTTGGTGATAGCCTTACATACAACGAACATTTATTGCATATTATTGAAAAATGTAATGCTGATAAACAGGCTATTCGTGAGATTAATGAAACTGACAGTAACTAATTTTTTATTAACTGATCAACAATACTTTATCGTATTGTATGTCAATTTATTACAATTTTGATTAATTGCTTAAAAATGATTTAGCAACGACCATATTATTAAATAATTATTTATAACGAGTGACCCTCACACCTCGGCGGTGCAATGGTTTTAATGGAGCAATCCCCCTTGTTTTCCGCCGAGCCCTATTTATTGAAACACCATCAATGTCGCTGTTAAAAAAATCTAAATTAACTATGGAGTAATTGAAGAATGATAGTTTATACCATGCAAAATGAAACTATTGATGCATTAGCTTATCGTGTTTTTGGTAAAACAACAGGTATTGTAGAAATAATTTATCAAAACAACCCTAAGCTATGTGAATTACCAGCGATATTGCCTATGGGTATAGAAGTAAACGTACCAGAATCAATACCTGAAAAAAACTCTAATTCTATTAATTTATGGGACTAATTTAATGACAGAGCCCACCAGTATAACTTTTACTGCAATTATCAGTGCTTTTTCATTATCGATGATTTATCCTAACATTGAAAATGGTATTATTTTAGGTGCTCTTTGTGGTTCGATTTTATTAGTAATTAGTGAACAATGTATTTCTCGTTTGCGTCGTATCATCTTATTTTTTATTTCATTTGCTATGGGTTTGCTCTTAGCTGAAATGACACTGTATTTACTCATTCCATTTTTTCCAATAAACATTCAGACTAAAATGCCACCTGGCTTAGGTGCATTAGTTGCATCAGCTATTAGCGTTAAATTATTACTATGGTTAATTAAAAAATTCGATGATCCAACTGACCTTTTCAATAACTTTAGGGGCAAAAAATCATGATAACGACACTTAATGGTATTTTTTGTTTAATGATTGCAGTGCGATTATTTACTTTCGATCGCAATAATTGTCGCTACAAAGTTAAATACAGTTGGTTAGCTTGGTTGATGATAATTTCAAGTGCTGCTATCAGCTTATTTTCATTTTTCAATCTACCCCATCGTGCTTACCTAGCCCAAGTAGTGATGAATATAACATTATTACTCTGTTTGTTAAAAAGCAAAGGCAACATTAACATTTTCTGTCGTTCAGTAAAATCGGCTAACAACACTAATTCACAATGACGCAATAAAATAATTGCAATAAATTAAAAAATAGACGTTTAAGCAATTGAATATTTGGACAGATGCGACTGGATTTAGGATTTAGGATTGAGGATTGAGGATTGACAGTTATTTTATTTCAACCTCAGCTATCTTCCACTAATTAAAAATTAACGGTTTTAAAGTAAACAAGATTATTCATAACTATTAGAAGGATCGGTATGAAAAAAATTAATCATTTAAAAAAATATCTGTTTGAGAAAAATCTGCTGAACGATAATTCAACAACTAAAAATCAATTTACCATCAAAGAGGGTATTGTTGAGCCTTTCTCTGTGGATAATTCAGGATTTAAATACCATTTTACATTAACTATATATTTAACTGGCTATTGCTACCCTTTTGAAGATTTAATCGCCAGTATAGTCAGCTGGATGCAAGCTAATCAGCCAGATGCCTTGATTAGCACACAATCACGTCAACGAGCAATTAAGTTTAATGTTTCAAATATCTCTAGCAATCAGTGTGATTTAACAATTGAATTAGCATTGTCAGAACGGATTAAACCATTACAAAAGCAAGATAAATTGGAATTTAACTCATTAACTGATCGAATAATTTTGCAAGAATCATTAGAAAAGTATGGCTATTAATAATAGTTACTTTGTGTAGCAAATAAAATGCTGACATTAGTATAGACATTTCAAATTTGATGACAAATAGATGCTTTTAGGGGCTTTAAAAACCCCTATCTCCGACTTTTTTGATGTTAAAGGCTCTTTTTTAATATTCATTTAACATTGTGTTTTATTATTTTATTTAAAACAAAAAATGATTAGTCAAGAAGTTACTGATTAAATCATTTCAAATAAACCATAAATCTTAGTTAACTCACTGAAAATTTGTAACCCCTATCACTACAACCAAGCTTGCTTTATTTTTATTTGATAAAATTTCATCATAGTCGTTATGAAAAATTATCATCCTGCCGACTTAGTCGACATTCTACGAAAAATTGAAAACCTGATTCGCCCTGGTGTTATTTATCAAACCAATGGCGATCGGGTTAAAGTCCGTACTGGTGAATTAATTACAACATGGTTACCTTGGTTTAGTCATCGTGCGGGAAAAAGTCGCACATGGTGGCGCCCATCGGTAGGTGAACAAGTATTTATTTTAAGCCCCAATGGTAATCTTTCGTTAGGTTGCGTATTACCTAGTATATATTGTGATACAAATCCTGCTCCAGCTAAATCTGATGATGGTTATATTGTGACATTTCCTGATGGTGCATCATTTGAATATGAACCTGAAACTAGTCAACTAACTATCAAAGGTATCAAAACCGCTGTGATTGAGGCCAGTGAACAAATAACCGCTAAAGCAGGTAGCAAAATTCAACTTGATACTCCATTAGTGGAGTGCAGTGATCATGTAACATTCAAATCATTTAGTGCTAGTGGTGGTGGAGCTAAAGGAAATACAGGCACATTAACTGGTCACGTCATTCATAAACAAGGTCAATTTTCATCGAATGGAATTGTATTAGATTCTCACACCCACGTTGGCGTTAAAGCTGGTGGTGATTCAACAGGAAAACCGCAATGAGTTACATAGGTATGAACAGCAAAACAGGGCGAACGATTAACGATATGGATCATATCAACCAATCGATTAAAGACATTCTTACGACACCGATTGGTTCCAGAATTGAGCGTCGTAGTTATGGTTCTTTACTGTTTTTACTTTTAGATAATCCAAATACAGAAGCAACAAAATTACGAGTGATTTCGGCAACGGTATTGGCACTTGCTCAATGGGAACCGAGAATAAAACTTGATGCTGTCGATGTATTTCCTGATAAAGAAAAATTAACCTTACAAATAACTGGTTCCCGAATAGACAAACCAAACCAAACATTTACTAGCGAAATCGAGGTAGCAACATGGCCACATTAACTGATCTTTCAAAATTACCCTCCCCAAATGTGATTGAATCGTTAGATTTTGAGGAGATTTTTAATCGTCGCAAAGCTAAATTTCTTTCACTTTATAGCGCTCAAGATCAGGAAGAAGTTGCTAAAACATTACAATTTGAAAGTGAGCCGATTGTAAAGTTATTACAAGAAAGCAGCTATTACGAACTGCTTTTACGGCAACGAATAAACGAAGCATCACAAGCTCTTATGATTGCTCACGCTAAAGATCAGGATTTAGATAATTTAGGAGCAAATTTTAATGTTCATCGTTTAACCATTCAAGCTGAAGATAATAGTGTCGTTCCAGCTATTAAAAAGATCAAAGAAGCTGATAGTGATTTTAGAGTGCGAATTCAATCTGCATTTGAAGGCTTATCAGTCGCTGGCCCTCGAGCTGCTTATGAATTTTTTGCTCGAAGTGCTGATGGACGAGTATTAGATGCCGCAGCTGAAAGTCCATCACCAGCTTGTGTTACATTAGCAATATTATCACGCGATAATAATGGTGTTGCCTCAGATGAACTGATTGAAATCGTTAAAAAAGCAGTTAATCAAGACGATCGCCGTCCTATTGCTGATAGGGTAACCGTTAAATCGGTAGAACTAATTAACTATCAAATCAAAGCTAAACTTTACTTATATCCAGGACCAGAATCAGAGCCGATTAAAAAAACGGCCATGAATAATTTACAAGCTTATATTAGCGAAAAACATCGAATTGGACGAAGAATCAGTCGCAGTGCAATTATTTCAGCATTACATGTTGTTGGTGTACAGCGTGTTGAACTTCAAGAGCCTGTACAAGATATTATCATCAGCCGTGAGCAAGCTAGCTATTGTTCAAACTATCAGATTGAGGTAGCAGGTTATGGCGAATAAAACGCTACTCCCCCCTACTGCTACCAAACTTGAAAAAAATCTTTCACAAGCGATTGCTTGTGAGCCACCAATTCCACTACGTTCACTTTGGGATCCACAAACTTGTCCATATGAATTACTGCCTTATTTAGCATGGCAATATAGTGTAGATCGTTGGGATGAAGAATGGTCTGAGCAGATCAAACGAAAAGTCATTGCTGAAGCATTTGAAATTCATAAACTCAAAGGTACTAAAGAAGCAATTCGCCGTGCTGTCGAGCCATTTGGTTTTTTAATCAAAATTAGTGAATGGTGGCAAAACAATCAAACTCCAGGTTCTTTTACACTGGAAATTGGCGTATCAGATACTGGCATAACCGAAGAATATTATAACGAACTTAGTCGTATAATTGATGATGTGAAACCCGTATCTCGTCAATTATCAAATTTGGCGATTCAATTAGTCTCTAAAGGCTCCCTAACCATCGGTGTCAGTGGTTATGATGGTAATACATTAGCTATCTATCCTTATATCGCTGAAAAAGTAATAACGCAATCTGAAAGCCATTTTGGTGCAACTATTCATTTAATCGATACAATGAGCATAATACCATGAATCAAATCTACTATACAATCTTAACTAAACGAGGGGCGGCATTGTTAGCCAATGCTACCGCACTGGGCGTACCACTTAAAATAACTCAAATGGCAGTTGGAGATGGCAACGGTAAAATACCAAAACCGGATGAAAGCCAAACCAAATTAGTGCACGAAGTTAGACGTGCAGCTATCAACACACTATTTGTCGATAAAGAAAACCCCAATCAAATTATTGCAGAGCAAGTTATACCCGAGTCTGATGGCGGCTGGTTTATTCATGAAATTGGTTTGTTTGATGATAAAGGTAATCTAATCGCCGTAGGTAACTGCCCTGCTACCTATAAACCTAAATTAGCTGAAGGCAGTGGCCGAACACAAGTGATTAGAATGGTTATTATTGTAGACAATACCCAATCTATTCAATTAAAAATCGATCCGGCAGTGGTATTAGCTACCCGAGAATACGTTGATGATTTAATTACCGCAAAGATGACGATTCATGAAAAATCAATCAATCACCCAAATGCCACCACTAAATCTAAAGGTTTTGTACAATTAAATTCGGCAATTAATTCTAATATTGAAAACCAAGCCGCAACACCATTAGCTGTTAAAAAAGCCTATGATTTAGCAAACGGGGCGTTAAAAAAATCCGGCGACACAATGAGCGGTCAATTAATTTTGTCAGAACTCGGAATAAAACATAGATATAGTGACAGTGAAAATGTGATGGTATCGAGAACGAGCGGCGATGATTACGCACATGTATTTTATGATGCAAATAAAAAACAATGGAAGAGCAAATTAGTATATAACTCGACAAAAAACTCGTGGAGTTTTCAATCTATTGATGATGTCGTAATTAATGGTAAGTCAGTGCTAAAAACTGGAGATTACGGAATCGGCTCATTAACTGGCGCTCCAACTAGTAATCCAAATGATCGGTTACCAAGCGGTTGGTATGCAACTCAAACATCTGATTTTCCAGATTTGTCCAGAAATGATTCAGCCACATTAGCTGTTTACGGCAGTTCACATAAAAACTTTTACGTTGAACAATTATTCGTTGTTGCATCAAAAACACCTAAAATATTTAACCGCTGCGCAACAATAGATGGTAAACAACAATGGTATGAAACTATCACAACATCCAACATTAACAACTATATCCCCGTTGGAATTCCTCAACCATGGCCTAGTAACAATCTACCTTCTGGCTGGCTGGAGTGCAATGGTTCGGCTTTCGATAAAAATCAATTTCCTAAATTGGCTGCAGTGTATCCATCTGGAAAATTACCCGATTTAAGAGGTGAATTTATTCGAGGTTGGGATAACGCGCGTGGCGCAGATCCTAATCGAGTAATACTTAGTTATCAAGATTGTATGATACAAAGTCATAACCATTCAACAGAAATTGGATATTATCATGAAGATGGTGTCGGCAATCCATGGGGATCAGGCAATAGTAAAAGATTAGAGGGAAACTATTTATTCACAACAGAATTAGCTGGTGGTAGAGAAACTCGCCCAAGAAATATCGCATTTATGTATATCGTTAAAGCAGAATAAATAGGAGAAAAATAATGAAATATCAATTAAAACCAGAATCAGCAGTATTGGACAATAATGGTTTAACTCAATCAGCAGGCTGGGCAATTATTTATAATGTTGACGCTAAAGGTGAATTTTTACAAGCAACCTATCAATATTTACCAATTGGTGTTGGCTTACCGGCTAATGCTTATTTAGAATCGCCAAAAAGTGTTAAAGACAATCAAGCAATCATTCACGATGGTCAGCAATGGACCTATCCTACAGATTTACGTGGCACTAAGATTTATTCAATTGAAACAGGTGCAGAAACCACCCATCAAAAGTTAGGTGAAATTCCTGATGGTTATACTGATTTAAAACCAGCAAGTGAATTTGATAGCTGGGATGGGGAAAAATGGCAATTTGATAAAAATAAACAGCTTCAATATGAAATCAATCAAGCTTTAACCAAGAAAAATCAACTTCTCGCTGAAGCAACTACGCAAATCAGTTATTTACAAGATGCCGTTGATTCACAAATTGCCAGTGAGCAAGAAATGCAATTACTCGCCGAATGGAAAAAATATCGCGTGCTAGTCAATCGCATTGATGTTGAACAAGCACCAAATATTGATTGGCCTAATGATCCAACTATCTAATTTTAATATCAATTACTGTCATTTACTTTTTCAATTTAGCGTAGTAAATGACAGTTTTTTGTCCGTTATATTCATACTATCCGATAAACATTTTCTCTATAAATTGTAACAATTTCCACTACAAATACAATCACTAACTCATTTGTATCAAATATGTAAATATTAATAAGTACATTAACTTTACGATATGTAAACCACAACGGAGAACTTATGGCTAACGACTATCATCACGGCGTCCGAGTCATCGAAATCAATGAAGGTTCACGCTCTATCAGAACAGTATCAACTGCTGTTGTTGGTATTGTTTGTACTGGCGATGATGCCGATGCGACGCATTTTCCACTTAACACCCCAGTTTTGATTACCAATGTCAATACCGCTATTGGTAAAGCTGGCTCAACAGGAACACTAAAACCAACACTAGAAGCAATTGCAGATCAATGTTCGCCTGTTATTGTTGCAGTTCGTGTTGAAAAAGGTGCAACTATTGAAGAAACTGAAGCAAATATCATTGGTACCACGACTGAAGATGGCAAATATACCGGTATGAAAGCACTGCTTTCAGCACAAACTCAGTTAAAAGTAAAACCACGTATATTAGGTGTGCCTGGTTATGACTCATTACCAGTTGCTACCGCACTAATCTCATTAGCACAAAAATTACGTGCCTTTTGTTATGTTTCAGCTTATGGTGCTAAAACTAAAGAACAAGCCGTACTTTATCGTGATAAATTAGGTGCTCGTGAAGCTATGGTAATTTGGCCAGATTTTGTCGGCTTTGACACCACACAAAAACAAAATGTCACTTTAGCTGCAACGGCTAGAGCTTTAGGACTACGTGCCCAAATTGACCAAAAAGTTGGTTGGCATAAAACATTATCAAATGTTCCTGTCAATGGTGTCACAGGTATTTCTAACGATGTCTTTTGGGATTTGCAAGAAGAAAGCTCTGACTCAAATTACTTAAACGAACACGATGTAACTACCCTAATTTGCAATCAAGGCTATCGCTTCTGGGGATCTCGTACTTGTTCTGCTGATACATTATTTGCGTTTGAAAACTACACTCGTACAGCACAAGTATTAGCTGACACTATTGCTGAAGCACAATTCCAATTAGTTGACGCACCAATGCATGCCTCTTTAATTAAAGACTTAGTTGAATCAATTAATAATAAATTCCGTGAACTAAAATCTAACGGCTACATTATTGATGGTAAAGCATGGTTTGATCCTGAAACTAATACTGCAGACATTCTAAAAGCTGGCAAATTATATATTGATTATGATTATACACCAGTCCCACCACTTGAAAATCTTATGTTACGCCAACGCATTACCGATAAATATTTGGTTGAGCTGGCTAATTCTGTCGCCACTAACTAAGGAGAACAATTAAATGGCTCTACCTAAAAAACTCAAATACTTCAATGTCTATGTCAACGGGACATCTTTTGCTGGTGAAGTCGAATCATTCACACCACCCAAATTAACCAGAAAATTTGAAAACTATCGTGGTGCAGGTATGCCTGGTAGCGTGCCAATCGACATGGGATATGAAGATGACGCATTAAATGTTGAATGGACAATCGGTGGGTTAGCTCACGAAGTGCTTAAACAGCATGGAGGCTTACTCAATGGTGTTACATTACGTTTTGCTGGTGCTTACCAAAAAGATGATAGTGAAGATTTTGTTAAAGTCGAAATCATCGTTAATGGGCGCCACAAAGAACAAGATCGTGGTGAACTAAAACAAGGTGAAAGCAACTCGACTAAAATCACTACACAATGTACATACTATAAAGAGATCATCAACAACGAAGAAATTACTGAAATCGACCTTATCAACATGATCGACAAAGTAAACGGTGAAGATCGTCTATCCAAAGTACGCAGTGCCATTGGACTATAACCATTAATTTAAAACTAATCATTTAAATTAAAAAGCCCGCGAGGGCTTCTTAAGAGAGAAAACAAATGACTAACAGCAAAAAAATTACGTTAAAAACTGGACTAAAATCAGGTAAAACAACCATAAACGAAATTACTGTCCGCAAACCTTTAACCGGTGATTTACGTGGCGTTAAATTAATCGAATTTATTGATTTAGATATCGACTCTTTAGCAAAAGTACTACCACGCATTACCACTCCATCAATTGCTGAACATGAAGTATTTAATTTAGATTTAATTGACTTATCAGAGATCACTAAAGAGGTAATCAATTTTTTGTCCCAGAACTCGAACGATGCCAACAAGGAATCCCCAACCGAGTAGAGGAGGCAATGGCAGATATTGCGCTAATCTTTCACTGGCAACCATCTGCCATGGATGAATTAAACTTATCTGAACTTATGGAATGGCGAGAGCATGCTCGCGTCAGAAACGGTACCAATAATTCTGAATAATCATTAAGAAAATTATCAAAAATAAAAGGTACCGTTTGACAGCATTGATTTTTTGAATAATTTAAAAAAACGAATCAATACACAATTAATGCACTCAACATAAACATCATTAATCAAAATCAGAGAAACAGAGTTAATTAATTATGTCCAAAAAATCCAAGAAAAAACCAAATCAAAAAAATAAAATATCTGGAGCTAACAATACGAATAAGCCTAGATCAAATACAAAGTCTTCTGAAACTAGTCAGTCAAAAAAAGTTAATACACAGGCTAATACGGAAACTACTGACAAAAATTCAGATGACAAAGAAAAAAAAAGCTCGCCAAGTAAAAAGCTAAAAGAAATTGGCACAAATCTTGGCAAACCAATATTGTATCAAGTTGAGTCCTTTATTGAACTTGATCAAGCCATGAATAAAATTGCAAGGCAATTTAAAGGGCTTTATGACCTAGAAGGCAAACCGACTGAATTATTTGGCAGTATGAAAGAGCAAATTCAATCACTAAGTCAACAAATACCGACAGCTAGAGGAGCATTAGATATTGCTGAACAAGTAGAATCTAATGCCAAATTAGGTATAACCAAACAAAGCGATCCAATAAGTGAACAACAAAAAAAACTGCTAAACTTTACCAAAATCACGGCAATGTCAGCCAACGCGTTTGGTTTACCAGCTAAAGAATTAGCAACAGATATGAGTGAAATTGCCAAACTATTTAATATTCCGATAGAAAATATTGAAAACTTAGCCGACACAATTAATTATCTAAGTGACAACACCGATGTTAATGCAGCTAATATCATTAGTTCGTTAAAAGGTATGGATGATATTGCTGATAAACTCGATTTCAAACAAGTTATGGCATTAAATTCAACGTTCTTAAACCTGAATATAAAACCAGATGGTGCGATTGCTGCCACCAATGCTATTGTCAATAGTTTATCAAAAGCCACAACGCAATCAGAGCAATTCCAACAAACATTACAGTCAATTGGATTCGATGCCAGTAAAATAGAACAAGACATGTCAATTGATGCCATTGACACAATACAAAAAGTACTGACAACTATTAAACAACAGAATACTACCCAACAAACAGAAATTCTTAGTAAGTTATTTGGTAGTGAACAAGCCCAAAATACGGACAAACTTACCAATAATTTGCCTTTACTTACTCAACAACAATCAGTAATTAATGATCCAAATGCAATGGGTTCTTTACAAATAAAAGCAGATATTGACAGTAAAAGTTTTGCGTCACAATTTCAATTATTAAAAGCCACATTTAATAACCTCTTAAGTTCGATGGGCGGTTCCATGCAAGGAGTAATAGTTGGAGCAATGCCATGGTTAACAGATCTCATGGCAAATACTCAGCAATGGGTAAATAACCACCCTACTTTTGTCGCGACCTTTATGGAAATAATTTCAATCACCTCTATGGCAAGCACAGCATTAGGCGCATTAGGAGAAATTCCGATTAAAACTTTAACGAGTGCATTTAAAGGTTTAGGCACTGTTATCTCGACAGTTGGTCGAGCATTTTTACTCAATCCTATTGGGGTTGTCGTTATGGCAATTGCCGCTGCTGCTCTTGTAATAAGAAAATATTGGGAACCAATGAGTGCCTTTTTCAGTGGTTTTTGGGAAGGATTGACTAATGAAATAAAGCCAATCATTGATACTTTTTCATTCTTAGGTCCGGTATTTAGCGCTATAGGTGATGCAATAGGCGGAGTGATTAATTGGTTTAGTCAATTATTAACGCCAATCAAATTAACTAATGAAGAGTTTGAAAGTTGTAAATCGGCAGGAGTATCTTTTGGTTCAATTGTTGGTAGCATCATTATGGCACCAATCAAACTATTTGAAACACTCTTTGAAGTAGTGAGTAATGTTTGGGATCTTATTATGTCATTACCTGACAAAATAAAAGAACTACCTGACAAAATAGGACAAATTTTTACTGGTGAAAATGGATTATTCAATAAGTTTTTAAAAATTGGCGGCGATATTATAGACGGCCTAACAAACGGTATCAAAAATGCATGGAACGGGTTAAAAGATAGCATATCAGATGTTGCTAGTAATATATGTAGTTGGTTCAAATCAAAACTAGGAATTAATTCACCATCAAAAGTCTTTAAAGAGTTTGGTATTAACACTATTGAAGGCTATCAACTTGGGATCGATGGAACACAAGACGTTGCGCTAGACTCAATGAGTAAGTTTGCTAACAAAGTCACAACAAATGCGCCACACATGCCATTAAATACCATGAATAATAGAACAGATCCTATTGCCAATTCGGGGATTAGTAATATTCAAGGAGGAACATCACAATACTATATCACCATCAATGCAGCTCCTGGCATGAATGAACAAGAGTTAGTTAGAGCTATCACTCAAGAACTCGATCGTCGAGAGCAACAACAACTATTTCAAATTAAAAGCAGCTTAAGGGATATCTACTAAAATGATGATGTGTTACGGATTTTTTGTTTTCAGCTTAAAAACATTACCCTACAAAAGTATGAAAGTAAACAAAAGTTGGAGCTGGGCTAGTAATAATAGAGTTAACAAACGCTCAGCATTACAGTTTACAGGACCTAATAACGAAACAATAAACCTATCGGGTTCAGTATATAGTGAAATAACTCATGGTAGAGTCAGCCTTGAAGTTCTAGAACATATGGCTTATTTATCAGTACCAATGCCACTAATTGAAGGGGATGGGGTACCACTTGGTTTCTTTGTTTTAAATAGTGTAGAAAAAACTTACACCGAACTAGATCGTCACGGTTCTCCAAGAAAAATCGATTTCACAATAAACCTAACTAAAGTTGATATTCCAGACTTCTTTGGTGAAGGCGCCATCAAAGATATTATTGATATTATTATATAGGTACAACATGGCAAGCCCTTTCTTTAAAATTTTATTATTAGATGATAATAATAAACAAGACATTACTAAAAAGTTTGATAATCGTCTAATATCAATGACATTTGTCGATAATAATGGATTTCAAGCAGATACAATAACTTTAGTTATTGATGATTCCGATCAAAAAGTTAATTTACCCAAAAAAGGGGTTAAATTAGAAATTACGCTTGGATGGAGTGCTGATAACAAAAGAACTACGATGGACAATCAAAAAGAGGTAATCTTTGAAGCAAATATAAAAAATGTTTTTACCATTACTCAAGTCACGCATTCTGGAACACCTGATATCATCACTATTCAAGGTACTAGTGCCAATCTATCGGGAGAAATAATAAGTGTTAATCGTGAAGAATCTTATGATAGTATTACTTTAGGTAATTTAATCGCTACTATTGCTAAACGCAATAATTTAACTTATCGCTATGATAAAGAAATAGGTTCAAAATATATTCCACATATTGACCAGACCCGAGAATCAGACAGTTCTTTTCTTACACGGTTAATTGATGAGTATGGTGGTGGGATCACCGTTAAAAATGATATCTTGATCGTCTTCAATAAAGGGCTAGGAATAACCGTAAATGGCAAGACTATTCCTCCTGCGAAAATTAAAAGAGAATCAGGAAACTCACACTCTTATACAATTAGTAATCGTAATCAATATGCTGGTGTGCAAACATTCTGGTATAATTACAAAAACCCAACTAAAGAACCACAAAAAATTATCTATAAAGAACAATTAGATAAGAGTTCTGTTTATTATGAAGGTTCTAAAGATAAAATCAAAGTTTTAAGAAATATCTTTGCAAATAAAGAAAGCGCTATAGAAGCTGCTAAAAGTGAAATGAAAAAAATTCAACGTGGTACAGCATTTTTTAAACTTAAACTTGCCTTAGGTCGTCCGGATTTATTTACTGAAATGCCTGTTGAAGTTACTGGTTTCAAACCAGAAATAAACTCAACCCAATGGACCATTGCTAAATGTACACATTCATTAAGTAAACAATCAGGATTTACAACTGAAGTTGAATTGGAAATAAAACCCCAAGAACAAAGTTACGAAAATATACTCCCAACCAAAAAGCCTAAAGGCAGAGTAAAATAACCTTAACAAGATTGGGTGAATAATTTTAAACCTATGTAAATGATGGCTCATCACAAAGAGTCATCAACTTAATCAAAAAACTCATTAAAAATGATAGCTAATCAAGCTATAGTTCATCTAAACTTTACGGCCATTTAATCAAAAGCAATGTAAAATTAAATAAAAAGTAAAATAAAAAAACACTAGACTTAAGTTTGAATTAATGTAAAATTAATTTAAACTTAATGAAAGAGGTTTGTCACATGAAATGTCCACATTGCCGAAATAAAACATTTATAAGATCGAGCGAAGAAATTAGTAACTTAACCCGTAAGCAGTATTACCAATGTTCCAATATATTTTGCGGACATACTTTCACTGCAATGCAATCCATATCTGAAACTATTGTACCGAGTGCAATTCCAGATCCAAAAGTTAACATTCCAATATCGCCATACAGTCGGCACGCCAAAAAGGCCTAAAACATTACCAGGTTGAATCATAAATCAATCTGGTTCCCTATTTCTAGCACAACTATTTACAGCTTACTTTCTACTTTCTACTTTCTACTTTCTACTTTCTGCTTTCTACTTTTTTGCAAGATAAAAAAATTAAATTCGAAAAATATCAACCGCCATTTTATCGCCATAGCTAAAAATCACAGGATTAACTAAATATTATAAAAGGAGACAACTAATTGAATTTAAATATCTTTGATGGTGGCCCCTACTGGACTTGAACCAGTGACCAATCGATTATGAGTCGACTGCTCTGACCAACTGAGCTAAGGGGCCATTTAGATGTGCTACTGACTTAGTAGGGTTGCGATTATAATAGAGTTAAATGGAATTTGCTATAGTTAAATTAATAAAAAAGTTGATTTGCTTATTTATTAAACTTTATTTTATTGGATTTTGGTCTGTTATAAGATCTGATATTATTTGTTTAATTATCCTGATACAATAATTTAGTTTATTTTCGTGCGTTATTGGTTGAGGGGATATTATGTCTATAAAAAAATTATTACTTATTAGTGCAGCCATTTCAACATCATTGTTTTTAAATGCCTGTAGTGGTTCTAACTATCAACCTACGGTTGGCGGTAGTCAAGTTCAGTTTATTGATACTAAGCCTGCTGCTAACTGTCAATATTTAGGTAAAGCAGAAGGTCGTCGTAGTACTTTCTTTTCTGGTTTAAAAACTCACAGTGAGCTTATTCGTGATGCAGCTTCGGAACTTAGAAATAATGCCGCGGCGATGGGTGGAAATATGATTTATAATGCGCAAGATGCCTCACAACAATATATTTCTGATATTGCACCAACAGATGTAGTCATGGTCGGTGAAGTTTATAATTGTAAATAACATTATTATTTAATAAAAAGGGAGATTTATTCTCCCTTTTTTTAATTTAAACTTGGTTTAGCCATTCTGTTTTTCAAATTGCTGCATAAAATCAATTAAGTAATTTACTCCATCAATATCCATTGCATTGTAGATTGATGCCCGCATACCGCCAGCAATTCGATGACCTTTAATACCAATGATGTTCGCCTTAGTTGCTTCGCTAACAAATTTTTTGTCGAGTTCTTCATTTGGTGATAAGAAAGTAACATTCATTATCGACCTATTAGCTGTAGCAACAGTATTGCGATAAAAATCAGATTGATCAATAAATTGATAAAGTAATTGCGCTTTAGCTTGATTACGCTTTTGCATTGCATTCAATCCCCCAAGACTTTTAATCCATTTAAAGACTAATCCAGACATATACCAAGCAAATGTTGGAGGGGTGTTAAACATTGAATCATGATCTTGCAAAGTTTTATAATCTAATACCGATGGTAGGATTTTATGAGCATAACCAATAAGATCCTCACGTACAATAACAATTGTAATACCTGATGGACCAATATTTTTTTGTGCGCCCGCATAGATTATGCCATATTTACTTACATCAATGGGTTGCGATAATATACAAGATGAAAAATCGGCAACAACTGTTTTATCACCAAAACTAGGCTCTTCAAAAATTTCAATACCGTCAATAGTTTCATTTGGACAATAGTGTACATAAGCCGAATCATCGCTTAATTTCCATTCGGACATAGGTTTAACCGAGGTTAGACCGTTTTCTTTTACAACAACATTTTGTTCCTTTATTTGACAATATTTGCTGGCTTCTTTAGCAGCACATTGGCTCCAATATCCGCTATTTATATAATCGGCAGTAGTTTTATTACCTAAAATATTTAATGGTACAGCGGCAAATTGTGCTCGAGCACCACCTTGGCAAAACAAAATTTTATAATTTTTCGGTACGTTTAATATCTCACGCAGATCGTCTGTTGCTTCAATAGCACATGCATCAAAATCTTTGCCTCTATGGCTTAATTCCATAACAGAAGCATCAGTATTATGCCAATTTAACAGTTCATTTTGTACTTGTTTTAATACATCAACAGGTAATTTGGCTGGGCCAGCACTAAAGTTATAACTTTTACTCATTACAGTTCACTTCAATCCATTTAAAAAAGAGCTCTATTTTTACACTCTCTTAAAAGATATACAATCATATTATTTGTAAAAATATTTGTTTAATCGCTAGATTTGCATAAAAATGCCGACGGGTTGTCGGCAAGATATCAGATAATTAAAAAAATAATTCGGATGATTAGGGTAACTGCTTTTTAGCGTTTTCAATAGCAATTTTAACTTGTCGTGGCGATACACCACCTTTAGCTGAACGTTTGGCTAAACAAGATTCTAACGATAGTACTTCGTAAACATCTTCATCTATAACTGGACTAAACACCTTTAATTCTTCTAATGAGAGTTCTTCTAATGCTTTTTGTTTTGCGATTGCACCAACGACAGCTTCACCAACAATATGATGAGCTTCTCGGAAAGGGATACCTTTTGAGACTAAATAATCAGCAAGTTCAGTTGCATTTGAGTAACCTTGTTTTGCTGCTTCTTGGCAATTTTTATAATTGATTTTGATATCTTCTAAAACTAAAGCTGACATATCTAAACATTCTTGCCATGTGTCGATAGCATCAAATAAATGTTCTTTATCTTCTTGAAGATCTTTGTTGTAAGCCAAAGGCAGACCTTTAAGTGTCATCATAGCGCCAGCCAATGCTCCAGCCACTCGCCCTACTTTACCGCGAATGAGTTCTAATGCATCAGGATTTTTCTTTTGAGGCATAAGTGATGAACCAGAAGTTACTCTATCGGATAATTCAACAAAATTTGCTTCGCCACTATTGAAAATAATAAGGTCTTCAGCAAAACGCGATAAATGAACCATACCAATGGAAGCATTGTTAAGTAATTCTAGAATATGATCACGATCGGATACGGAATCTAAACTATTATTAGTTGCTTTTGCAAAACCGAGCCAGTGAGCCAATTCATCTCGATCCATTGGATAAGCTGTGCCTGCTAATGCTCCAGAGCCTAAAGGGCTGACATCTAAGCGTTTTAATGTATCTTGTAATCGGCTAATATCTCGGGTTAACATTTCAAAATAGGCTAAGCACCAGTGTGCAAAAGTAATCGGTTGAGCGCGTTGTAAATGAGTGTAACCAGGCATCACAGCATCTTGATGTAGTTCTGCCGTTGTTACTAGCGCTTGGCGCAAACGATTTATCGCATTAATTAATTGTGATATTTCAACCTTGCACCATAATTTAAGATCGGTGGTTGATTGATCATTTCGGCTTCGACCTGTATGTAGTTTTTTACCTAAATCACCAATTTTTTCAATTAATTTTTGCTCCACCCAACTATGAATATCTTCCGCATCACTTTGTAAAATTTGCTGCGGGTCTTGTTGAACCGAATTAAGTAATTCATTTAAAGCTTTTTCTAATTTTTTCTGTTCATCATAAGATAAGACATTAACAGTAACCAATGCCTTAGACCAAGCAATTGATCCAATGATATCTTGCTCTGCAAGACGATAATCAAAACGCAATGAATCATTAAATTGTTTAAATCGTTGATCTGCCGCTTGGCTAAAACGCCCACCCCATAATGCCATAATTACCTCAATACTATCTTTCTTTAATTATTTGTACTACGATTTTTATTTATCGTTGTTAACTGGTTATATTTTTATAATAAATTTAAATTTAATCAACAGTAAAAGCAATATATACAGGACATTGCCTGTATATATCGGTTACTTTATTTAATTTAACTGCAAATCAGAAATTACTTTTTCGCTTTGGATTTAGTTTTGGCTTTAGCTGTCGCTTTTTCCTTATCTTCTGCTTTGGTTGCAGTTTTTTTAGCCTTTTTGGCTGGTTGTTTTTGCTTTTCTTCATTTAAAGCACGAATGCGTGACGATAATGAGAATAGACGAATAAATCCACCGGCATGGCTATGATCATAAACTTCATCTTCACCAAATGTAGCAAACTCTTCATTGTATAAGCTATTTGGAGATTTCTTTTGTACAGCAGTTGCACTGCCTTTATAAAGTTTTACCACAACTTCACCCGTCATATCTTCGGCTAGAACATCTGCAGCCGCTTGGATTGAACGACGATATGGAGCAAACCAGCGACCATCATAAACAACATAAGCCATTTCTAAACCTAATTGTTCACGCCATTTGAAACTGTCACGATCTAAAATTAATTGCTCTAAACCTCTTAAAGCGGTCATCATGATGGTTCCACCCGGAGTTTCATAACAACCTCGAGACTTGATACCTACTAAACGATTTTCAATGATATCGACACGACCTACACCATGTTTTGCACCAATTTTATTTAATGTTGCTACGCAATTATATGGAGATAATTTTTTTCCATTAACTGAAACAACTTCACCTTTTTCAATACCAATGGTGACAAGTTCTGGTTTATTTGGTGCATCTTCTGGTGAGACAGTCCAAGCCCAACAATCAGCATTAGATTGATTCCATGTGCTTTCAAGAACGCCACCTTCTGTAGAAATATGCCATGCATTTTCATCACGGCTGTAAATTTTTTCAACGGTTGCTGTGGTAGGAATTTTACGAACTTTTAAATAATCAATTAGAGCTTCGCGCGAACGTAAATCCCATTCACGCCAAGGAGCGATTACTTTAAGTTGTGGAGCAAGCGCCGTATAGGTTGTTTCAAAACGAACTTGGTCATTACCTTTACCTGTTGCTCCATGACAAAGTGTATCTGCTCCAACTTCTAAAGCATATTCCACTTGAGCTTTAGCAATAATTGGTCGAGCCATTGAGGTCCCTAAATAATAAGTGCCTTCATATAAAGCACCTGTTTTTAATACTGGATAAACATAATCTTTAACAAATTCTTCTCGTAAATCGACAACTTTACAAGCTACCGCACCCGATGCTTTAGCCTTTTTTTCGACATCTTTTAATTCTTTCGGATCTTGACCAACATTAGCCACAAAAGCATAAACTTCACATCCGCCATAATTCTCTTTTAACCAAGGAATAATCGCTGACGTATCCAAACCACCTGAATAAGCCAATACAACCTTTTTTGTTTTACTCTTTTTCATGCTATACCCTTTCTAAATTAACTTACGATAAGTAAATGAGCTAATATTTATATGTTTTCAATATTTTAAATATTGGTAACTTGTCTAATATACTGTTTGTATTTTATTTAAGCAATAATTCTTGTGCCAGTTATATTTGATTTTCCATTGAATAATTCAATTAATTTATCTGCTTGTTTCCAGCTTGCAATATCAATAGACCGCCCTAATGCTTTTGCGGCTTCAAAGGCTGAATTAACTTTGACAACCATACCATCGGTAATTACGCCATTTGCAATAAGCTGATCGGCTTGCGCTCGCGTTAAAGATTGAATGAGCTGTTTGTTTTCATCCAGAACGCCCACCACATCAGAAAGCAAAACCAAATCCGCATTTATAGTTTTGGCTAAAGCTACTGCAGCATGATCCGCATTAACATTCATCATTTGTCCATCTTCAGTGATACCAATTGAACTGACAATAGGCAAATAACCTGAATTTATCAATAAATTGATTAGAGTTGGATCGCCGGCTCTTGCTTCACCTACATAACCTAAGTCTTCGGAAATCTGTTTCACTTCAACACTATTACCATCAGCTAAACAGAGTCCAACAACCGATATTTGTAGTTTCTTGGCTTCTGACAATAATCGGGTATTCGCACTACCAGCAAGACTACCAACAATTACATCAATTTGATCTGCTGGTGTAACACGTAAACCATTACGACGAACTACTGGCATGGATAAACGATCCATTAATGAATCAACAAGGCTACCACCTCCATGAACAATAATTAATGGTCGACGGAAATTCTTTTTATATTCATGAATAATAACAAATAGATTACTTAAAGCATCTTTGTTATCAAGTAATACACCGCCAAGTTTAATAATTAATGGTTTCATTTCTGCTTCCTATGTAGTTTTAATTTTGGTTAATTATCCAAAATCAGATTTATTTACTTAGACTTCAAAATAATAATTAAAAATCATTTGTCTATTATAATAGTGAAGTGGTTTGCTCATAACCAAAACGAATATTCATACATTGCACAGCCTGAGCGGCAGCACCTTTTAATAAATTATCCTCAACCGAAATCAGAATCAGATGACGATCTTTTAAGGCAAAACCAATATCACAATAAGGCAGACCTACCACTGCTTTTAAAGCAGGCCAATCTTTTTCATAAACTCGAACTAGTGGTTTATCTTTGTAGTATTTATTTAATGCATTAAGGATATCTTGAGAAGTTACCCCTTCTTTAACGCGACAAGTAATGGTTGCATGAATACCCTGTTTAAAACAACCTAAATGTGGTGTAAAGATAACCTGCTGCCCTAAATGTTTTGCAATTTCGGGTTGATGGCGATGAGTAAACAGCCCATATGCATGCAAACTTACCTCACAAAAACTATTATTATGCGTTGATTTTCGACCCGCACCACTTACACCACTGACCGCATTAATGACTGGCCATTGAGTATTATCTAATAAATCTTCTTCAATTAGAGGTTTAAGTGGTAATTGTGCAGCTGTAGGGTAACAACCGGGAACAGCAATCAATTGCGCTTGTTTTATCTTATCATCATTCCATTCAGCTAAACCATAAACAGCTTTATTTAGCCATTTTTGATGCCGATGGGTAAAACCGTAATAATCGGTATAAAAATCTGGAGAATTAACACGATAAGCACCAGATAAATCAAAAACTTTGCAACCTTTTTCTAAAAAGTAAGGGGCAATTTCATGACTAACAGAATGCTCTGTAGCTAAAAAGACAATATCAATATCATTGATATAACAAGAATAATCAGATGTGGCAATGAGTGGTAGGTCAATTACTCCTTTTAATTGAGGATGTAGATTATTATCAGAAATAAGTTTACCGCCGTCTTGACTGTTTTCCGATACCGTTAAAGCGATTAATTCAATATGTGGATGCTTACTTAAATAATAAGCTAATTTTGCACCTGCATAACCACTCGCTCCAATAATAATTGCCTTTAACATGTCTATCCTAATTTATTTAAGTGCAACAATGTTATATATAGTAGGTTATTTATAAAGTTAACACAAGCAAAAAATGAATTTTTATTCACTTTTTATGAATTTATTTTCAATAAACGCTGTTTATACTAATACAAATACAAAGTAAAAAATTAAAATAAAAAACTAAGTTAACTATGCCTGCTCTTAAATATTAGCAGGCATATAAAATGAATAGTTTATTTCAATTGAGTCGCGGATTTTAATATCGCTATAAGTAATTCCCAATATCGAATAACACTTTGAATATTCACTCTTTCATCTGGAGAATGAGGTGATACAATTGTTGGACCGATTGATATCATATCCATATTTGGATAAGCTTGCTTAAACAATCCACATTCAAGTCCTGCATGAATCACCATAATCTTAGCTTTTTGTGAGAATATTTCGTAATATTTATCTTTAGCTAATTGTAAAAGACATGAATTCAAGTTTGGCTCCCAACCTGAATATCCTCCACTGATTTCGTAATTGGCGTTGGTTAATTGACTAAGCGATATCAGAGTTGAAACAACTGCATCTTTTGCGCTATCAACTTGTGAACGAATTAGATAATGCGTATTTAATTGATTCTCTATAATATTAACAATACCTAAGTTAAGAGACGTTTCGACAACACCATGCAACTGATCGCTCATACGAACAACCCCATTAGGCGCAGCATGTAAATAGTTAATTATTTTATTTTGATGTTCAATAGTTAATACACGTTTAACTTTATCAGAAGTTACTTCAGCTAAACTTATCTGTATAGAAGGTTCAACATGCCCTAATTCATCATTTAAAATTGTTTGATATTGCTTAATAATAGATTCCAGTTGAGGTAAATCTTGTTTATTTAATGTCATTTCAACAAAAGCTTCTCTAGGGATGGCATTACGCAACGAACCACCTTTTATATCAGCTAATCTAAACGAAACATCTTGCGCATATTCAGCTAAAAAACGGGCCATTAATTTAATTGCATTACCACGACCTAAATGAATATCGCAACCAGAATGTCCCCCTTTTAGACCTTTAAGCGAAATACTTATA
Source organism: Gilliamella sp. W8136 (assembly GCF_016101285.1). Lineage (NCBI taxonomy): Bacteria > Pseudomonadati > Pseudomonadota > Gammaproteobacteria > Orbales > Orbaceae > Gilliamella > Gilliamella sp. W8136. The sequence goes on along the minus strand of NZ_JACFQU010000018.1, from coordinate 13,239 downwards.
TAACAATCATGCATTTCTGGAATGACTGCGTATGCAACTGCAAAAGTGGAAGTAAAATCAACACCACCCGCACAACCTGTAAATATTTCCCCTTCATCCTCTGAATCGGTATTGATTAGATAATGACTTTTTAACCAATTAGGTTGAAGACCAAAGGCGCCATGCATACCTGTTTCTTCTGACGTAGTAACTAAAACTTCAATAGGACCGTGTTCAATAGTTGGATCAATTAAAACCGCTAATGCTGAAGCTAATCCTATACCATTATCCGCACCTAAAGTTGTACCTTTAGCTTTTACCCATTCACCATCAACATAAGGTTGAATTGGATCGGTAGTAAAATCGTGAACGGTTCCTTCATTTTTTTGTGGCACCATATCCATATGTGCTTGTAGGGCAATAGATGGACAATTCTCCATGCCTTTACTGGCTGGTTTCGTTAATAAGATATTACCAACTTTATCAAGTTCACAATGAATGTGATGGGTATTTGCAAAATCGACGATGTATTTAGTAATCATTTGTTCATGATGAGATGGATGTGGAATTTTACAAATATCGTTAAAAATCTGCCAAATAGATTTTGGCTTTAAAGTAGAAAGCATAATTTAACCTCAATATTGTGTCAGTAATAAATTAATGAGTAGTTTTTTTCGTGTAATCGCTTTATAATAAGGTGCAATTTTACATCTATTTTTAGTCCATTAATATTAATTTATTATATTTGTATATTCGATTAAAATTGCAGGTTACTCATGTCAATAGAACAAACTTTAACAGAAGAAGAAATCAAAGCCCAAAAACAGCATAAAGCAGAACTTATCGCTGAAAAAGAAAAATTTAATGTCACTTGGGAAATGTTACAATCTTACGGGCGCCAACTATCCAAACGTTTGTTACCTGCAAACCAATGGAAAGGTATCATTGCTGTTAGCCGTGGAGGTCTAGTTCCCGCTGCTATCCTAGCTCGTGAATTAAGTATTCGTTACGTAGATACAGTTTGTATTTCAAGTTATGATCATGATCATCAACGTGAAAAGTTAATCTTAAAACAAGCAAATGGTGATGGTGAAGGCTTTATTGTTGTTGATGATTTAGTCGACACAGGCAACACCGCACATACTATTCGTGAAATGTATCCAAAAGCTCGATTTGTTACCATTTTTGCTAAACCAGCAGGTAAACCGCTTGTTGATGATTATATTGTTGACATTGCGCAAGACACTTGGATTGAGCAACCTTGGGATACAGGGGTAATGTTTGTTAAACCTATTAGCGATAATCAATAAGGATATTAAACACAATTATGACTACTACCGAAAATTTATCTGCTCAGATATTTAAACCACAATACGATTATCCTGAAACATCAGCGCTTATTAATCGTATAGACAGTAGCAACGGTAGTAGTATAAGTCCCTTGGATGGTGAAATTGACTCAAGATGGTATCGGATCATTAACCCTTTTTTATGGATTTGGCGAGGATTACCTAAGTTAGAGATTGAAGAACTTTTATCCAAAATTGCCGCTTCAACAAAACGTCATACTAATGAAAAATGGTTAGATACTGTTATTGGTTATCAATCAGGTAATTGGGTTTATGAATTTTTAAATCAAGCTGCATTGTGGCAAGCCAAAGCTGATTCAATTGATCAAGAAAACCTGAGTGAAGAAGATAAAATTAATTTACACAATTATTTTCTTATCGCGAGTGAATATTCAAGCATTGCTAGTTATCCACATTTCAAAAATGATGAACTCGCTATGTATGCACAAACTTGTGCTTATCAAGCTTATATGAAAGCACTCAATTATTCCCCCTTTATAGTCAAAGAGCTGGAATTTAAAGTCGAGAGTCGTAGTGTTAAAACGTTTTTGCACTTACCAAAAACGGACAACACTTGCCCTGTTGTATTAATATGTAATGCATTGGGCAATTTACAAATTGATTATTATCGTTATTTTAAAGAATATTTAGCTCCTCGCGGATTCGCTATGTTAACAGTTGATCTACCAACGGTGGGATACAGCCGTAATTTTGCTTTAACTCAAAATAGTAGCCAGATTCATCAAGCAATATTGGAACAACTGTCATCCGTTCCATGGGTTGATAATAGTCGCGTTATTTTAGCAGGATTTCGATTCGGATCTCATCTTGCAACACGGTTAGCTTATTTGATGCCTAATAAGGTTAAAGGTTTATTCAATTTTACGCCCTTTGTTCATCAAATATTTGTAGATAAAGATTTGCAAAAAAACCTACCAAATAGCTACAAAGACATGTTGGCTAGTCGCCTTGGTTTACCTTCTATATCTAATTTGCAATTAGCAGCAGAATTAAATTATTTTTCACTTAAGAATCAAGGATTATTAACTCATGCTTGCCCTGTACCAGTCATGAATATTATTTTTGAAGAAGATGTATTAAGTAATTTAAATGAAGCAAAATTGATTCGTTCAATTAAACAAAGTAAATTAGTAACCATACCTAAAACACCATTACAAAAAAGCTTGCATGATGCGTTAACTCAGTCCGTAAAATGGATGGAGTCGGTTTTGTAAGATCTGATTTAAAATAAGAGTATGTTATGACCATTAAAAAACAACAAACTGTCGTTGTTAAATTAGGTACCAGTGTATTGACCGGTGGCACAAAACAGTTAGATCGTGCACAAATGGTCGAACTAATTAGGCAATGTGCTAGTTTACATCAAGATGGACATAAAATTATTATTGTTACATCTGGAGCGATTGCCGCTGGTCGAGAATATCTTAACTACCCTACTCTTCCCAATACTGTTGCATCAAAACAACTACTTGCATCGGTTGGTCAAAGTAAACTAATACAACTTTGGGAACAACTCTTTTCAATCTACAAAATTTATATTGGCCAAATGTTGTTAACACGTGCCGATCTTGAAGATCGCGAAAGGTTTTTAAATGCGCAAGATGCTTTAAAAGCCATGTTGGACAATCACATTATTCCTATTATTAACGAAAACGACGCAGTAGCAACCGCTGAAATTAAAGTTGGTGATAATGATAATTTATCCGCCCTAGCAGCTATTTTAGCTGAAGCCGACAAATTAATTTTATTAACAGATATTGCGGGTTTATATACCGCCGATCCAAGATCAAATAAAAATGCTAAATTAATTCATGAAATCGACAATATTGACGATAATTTACGTAGTATAGCTGGAGACAGTGTTTCTGGGCTTGGTACTGGTGGAATGGGTACTAAAGTACAAGCGGCCGAAGTAGCAGGAAGTGCCGGGATTGAAGTTATTATTGCAGCAGGTAATAAACCGAATGTTATTATTGATACTGTAAATAACCAATCAGTTGGCACACGCTTTATCCCGCCTAAGACCCCCTTAGAGCATCGTAAACATTGGTTATTCGGTGCGCCCAAAGCGGGCAAAGTTTTATTAGATGATGGCGCAGTAAATGCCATTTTAAATAATGGCAGTTCACTTTTACCCAAAGGTATTTTACAGGTTGAACAAAATTTTTCTCGTGGCGAGGTCATAGATATTTGTGATAAAACAGGTAAAAGTATAGCTCGTGGGGTAAGCCGTTATAATAGTGATGCATTAAAACAAATTGCCGGACATCACTCACAAGAAATTAGCCAAATTATTGGCTATGAGTACGGCTCTGTCGCCGTACATCGAAATGATATGATTATTAAATAACAAACAATAAGGAAATAAAAAATGGGACTAGCTATAGGCGGTGTAATAGCCAACTGGTTTGGTGTATTAATCATTTACATGAATTCACTCCAAGATAAACTTTATGGAACCATGTTACCAATTGCATTCATATTTGCTTTAATAAGTACGGTAGGAATATTATTTGCAGGAAAAAATAAAAAATTAGCAGGTACTTTAATTATTATTGGCAGCATATTATTTGTTCCTTTGGGGTTAATTGGGGTTTTTGGTGCTAAAAAAATAATTAGTCTTGCTAATGAAGCAACATTAGAAGAAAGACGCAATTCATAGAAATATCATGGATATTACTTTGTTAAGGATAATAAATGGAATCTCAAAATCAAAATATAGAACAATTTCAAGCCCGACGTAACGTAATTTTTTTGATGATAGTATGTATCATAGTATTTTTCATGCTGTTAATACTTCCTATAGGTAAAAATGTAAGTCTAGCAGTACCTTTAATCTTACTTTTTCGTGCTATTTGGCAATTTAATATGATTTATATCTCAATTGGAGATGATTATATTACTTATAGACCTACTGCACCTTTAAAAGGTTCAGTGAGTATGCTTTTTGAAGAAATCTCATCAATTGATTATCAAAAAAATAAAGTAATTATTAATTACAAAAACAAAATTAGTAATAAAGAGGAAACTGTAAAAATACCTTTATCAGTCATGGAAGATGAGGCAAAAGAAAAACTTCTAACTACTTTACATACTGTATTAAAAGATAAGGAACAATAAGATAAAAAATGATGATTTAGAGCAAAGATTAAGGCATCTTTGCTCTTAACTTTTTAATAAATTGATAACTCCACATTAGAAGAGTGATGCTTTTCTAGTACAAATTGCGAGACATCATTCACAAGAAAGAAGCAAAATTATCGGCTATGAATACAGATCTCGCCGTAAATTTAGAAAATATTATTATAAAATAATCAATTATTAACATAAGGATAAATAATGGAATCACAAAATCAAACAGTAAAAGAATATTATGCTCGCCGTTTTTTATTACCAACAATAGTGATAGGAGTCATTGGAATCATTCTCCTGTTAGCATTACCCGTTAAAAGTGTGTCAATGATTATCATGATTACATGCTCTCTATTAATGTTTGTTTTTCAATATATGTCGGTTTATATTACTATTGGTGAAGATTTTATAACTTTGCGACCAACTCCAATGAAAGAGGAGAACAAAGTATTTTTTAAAAATATAAAATCCATACAATATGAAAAAAAATATATATCTATTGCTTATTACAACGAAACGAGTAAGACTGAAGAAAATTTGAAAATTCCTTTTAATCGTTTGGATGATAATACTAAAACTGAACTTTTAAATAATTTACATACTTGTCTAAAAGATAAAGAAACATTAACCAATTAATACTAAAGCAAAAGCAAAATCATAAGCATTCATCTTTTAGTTTTGTCTGATAATTAAAAAGTATTTTCACAGATATATTTTTTTAATATGAAGTCATCACTATAGCTAAAAATAGGATATCGTTGTATTAAAGTAATGATATTTACTTTAATACATGTTGTAATATTCAATTAAGAAATCTTTTTAGGAAAGTCCAATTTATTCTAAGATATTCGTGAATCAAATTAATAAAGGTCTAAAATGATAGTTCAAATGGGAAAAGAGGCAAAATTTGCTTCTTATCAATTAGCGCAATGCCCTACTACAACTAAAAATAAAGTTTTAGCGGTTATCGCTGATTTATTGGAAAAATACAGCACAACAATTCTTGCTGCTAATGAAAAAGATATCCAAGCAGCCAAAGAACAAGGATTAAATGAAGCGATTTTAGATCGTTTATTATTAACACCTGAACGATTATTATCAATTGCCAATGATGTGCGAAAAGTGATTTCATTAATCGATCCTGTTGGACAAATTATGGATGGAGCCACTTTAGAAAACACTTTAAAGTTACAGCGTCACAGAGTACCATTAGGTGTGATAGGCGTAATATATGAAGCTCGTCCTAATGTGACGATTGATATTGCTGCACTTTGCCTTAAAACGGGTAATGCAGCTATATTAAGAGGAGGTAAAGAAACCATCCATACCAATCGTGCAACCGTAGCCATTATTCAACAAGCACTGGAGCAAGTGGGTTTGCCTAAAACAGCAATACAATTTATTGATAATCCCGATCGAAAATACATCAATGAACTACTTAAACTTGATAAATATGTTGATATGATTATTCCTCGCGGGGGTGCCTCGTTGCACAAACTTTGTCGTGAACATTCAACCATACCAGTTATTACAGGTGGAATTGGTGTTTGCCATACTTTTGTCGATGAAAGTGCCGATTTTGATAAAGTGTACCCTATAATTTTAAATGCTAAAACTCAAAGACCAAGTACATGTAATACTCTAGAAACATTGCTTGTACATACAAAAATCGCTAGAACATTTTTACCTAAACTGAGTCAAATTATGGCGGATCATCAGGTTATATTACATGCCGATGCAGAGGCATTCAAAATTTTAGAAACAGGTGTTGCCAACGTGTTTCCTGTTGAAGATGAAGAATTACGTCAAGAGTGGCTATCCAAAGATTTAAATATAGTTATTGTTGATTCACTTGAATTGGCGGTTGAACATATTCGCGAATACGGCAGTGGTCATTCAGAAGCAATATTAACACGTGATTTAACCAATGCTGAAAAGTTTGTCAATTTAGTCGATGCAGCGGCTGTCTATGTCAATGCATCTACTCGCTTTACCGATGGTGGACAATTTGGTTTAGGTGCTGAAGTCGCTGTTAGCACTCAAAAACTACACGCACGTGGACCGATGGGACTTGAAGCGTTAACAACATATAAATGGATTGGTTATGGTGATGATTTGATTCGTCAATAATAACAATTAAAGTAACTGTTCGGTGAAGCCGAACAGTTTTAATTAATTTCTAGACTAATCGAAGTTCCTCATCAATAAGGCATAATTCAAATCAATCTCTTCAGGAATTGGAATATAAACAATATGCCCATCCCCGAGTCCAGCTGGCACAGGTTGTCCTTTCTTATTTTCCATACGTTCAATAATAAAAGTCGTATTACCTTTAGGTGTCATCATCTCTACACTGTCACCTACTGAAAACTTGTTTTTAACAATAATTTCAGCCAAACCATTTAAACGCGCTCCACTAAACTCCCCAACAAACTGCTGTCTGTCTGATACTGAATGGCTATGCACATAATTTTGCATATCTTCATGTTTGTGACGACGTAAAAATCCTTCGGTATAACCACGGTGGGCTAAAGATTCAAGCTCAGTTAACAAACGAGGATCAAAAGGCTTACCCTCACTTGCTGCATCGATTGCTTGACGATAAACTTGAGCAGTTCGAGCACAATAATAAAAAGATTTAGTACGACCTTCTATTTTTAATGAATGTACCCCAATTTTAGTTAAATCGCCGACCAATTCAACTGCTCTTAAATCTTTGGAGTTCATTATATAAGTGCCGTGTTCATCTTCAAAAGCCTGCATATATTCGCCCGGACGTCCTGATTCTTCCAACATGAACACTTTATCCGTAGTGGAACCTATGCCTAAAGTTGGCTCCACTTGCTGAACGGGAATCGGTTCACACTTGTGTACAATTTGCCCTACTTCGTCTTCTTTGCCTTCCGCAATTTTATATTCCCAACGGCAAGCATTAGTACACGTACCTTGGTTTGAATCACGTTTATTGATATAACCTGAAAGTAAACAACGTCCAGAATATGCCATGCAAAGCGCACCGTGAATAAAGACTTCTAGCTCCATTTCTGGTACTTTTTCTCGAATTTCAGCAATTTCATCCAATGACAATTCACGCGACAAGACCACTCGAGTTAATCCGATTTTGTGCCAAAATTTTACAGTAGCCCAGTTAACGGCATTCGATTGAACAGATAAGTGAATTTCCATTTCTGGAAAATGTTCACGAACTAACATAATTAAACCAGGATCGGACATGATAAAGGCGTCTGGTTTCATGTTGACAATAGGCTCTAAATCTCGAATAAAGGTCTTTAATTTAGAATTATGTGGCGCAATATTAACAACAACATAAAACTTTTTACCTTGCGCATGGGCTTCGTTAATGCCAATAGCTAAATTTTCATGATTAAATTCGTTATTACGAACACGTAAGCTATATCGAGGTTGTCCAGCATAAACTGCATCCGCACCATAAGCAAACGCATAGCGCATATTTTTAAGGGAACCAGCAGGAGAAAGTAACTCTGGTTTTGCATATAAAAGTGTCATTAAAAAATGCCTCTGATTTCAAGTCAGTATTACAGTATTGTAATAGGTTAAGCAAAAATAGGTTGGCATTTTACGCTTAAGCCTAGCAATTGGCAAATTTATTGTATCAACGGTGAGTCACACAAAGCTTAATCGCATAATTAGAAGTTAATGTCACATAATATATTTAAATTATTATCGGTTTGAAGTAATGCGTGATTATAAAATTTTTTTAATTGCCAATTTATATAATCTAATCACTCGAAAATCATTGAGAAACGAATTTAATTGTTATGATAAAAACAAGATAAATTGAAATTCTTGACTGTATTGTTTACTTAATTAACATTGTACAATTTTACAATTATCACTCTTCTTTACCCCCATTTAGTAATGGCAAATATTCTTGCCAACGATATTCTCGGATCGGCATAGGCTTTGCCTCATCAAAATAAAGGACTAATGCTGGTCTTATACCATTCCAATTATCTACAAACTCATACCCAACCAAATGACCATCTTTAATTAACCTTTTTGCTTTCGCATGATAATTAAAATAACTCATAATAGGCCTTAATAGAAAAGTTTAACAATTAAATAAAACGTATTTATAAATAGCTCAATACTCGGAATTTTTCGTTCTCACTTATAAAAACTCAGCAATTATTATCCCCAAAACCCTTGAATAAACTTGTGGATAAAAATGGTAACATATTAAAAAAAATAACTTTATTACACAGATCAATCTCTAGCCAGCTTTCATTGATAGAAGAATTTTTCATCATGGTGTTTGTAGACTTATAAATACCTATAATAAAGTCCATTCTAAAACTCAAATCGATTATTAAAAAAATTGTATAATTTATAATATATAACTTATAAGTTCGCACTCATAGAGAGTTTATATTGATTAAATCATGTTTATTATGAATTAAATAATAAATCTTATTTTAAAATCTGTTTTATCGTTGTTTACATAAGGCTAGATTGAGATGTTCATAATAATTAGATGATTATCAATATAATAGTTAATTGATAATATAACTTTCCATTTTCTTCTTACATTAAATAAGCATGAAATAATCAAATAATTTTATTCACTATAAGATCTTTGAACTCACCACAAATGACCTATTATCGCAGTCACACAATTTAATTAAATAGTAATCAGCAAAATTTGCATTTTTGTTTGTAAATTAAGTGCGATAAGAGTCATTAACCTATTAACAAGAAGCAATCTATATAGATCTTACATTTTATAAAATCTATGCTCGTTGAATTAAAACACTCAATGAATTCTGTTTGTAGAATTTTGTTAATATTTTGACAAAATTTAGCATATTAACAACTACACTAAACTAAAATTTCAAGTATTTTTGTAAAAAATATTCAGGAGTCTATAACGTTTCATAATAATCAAAACGCTATAAATAAAAGCTATCATTGATCAATAAAATCATAAAGTTTATCTTTGAAGATTTTTAAAATATCCATATTTTCTTTTGGATTAAATAATCAGTATTTATTTAGGATCAGTTACCAGAATCAACGTATTTTCCTGTTTTTTTCATCCAAAACGCACCACTCTAATCGGCTCTCTAAAATGCCTTTTTGCACGTCAAGGGGATAGTCTGATAAGGTCGTCTCTTTGAGTATAGGTTTGCTTTTTTTGCTTGCTTGCCTAATCATCTTTGGCCAACGTGGCTACCAGCATAAACATTCCAATATAAAATAACCTGCTGTGTTAACAGATAATAGAATTAAAAATACAAGGATTATAAACAAATTGTTTATTTAGCTAATAAATCCTAACTATTTTTTTTACACAACATTTCTGGGTCATAATAGAAGAAATACCAACCCGCTCCTGATTTCTGCGGTCTAATATATAAATTGGTGTTATCTTTATAGTCAAGCGAATATTTATCCTCATCAATCAATTTTCTTACTTGCATTTTACTGATTGAAATTAAATCAATGTTCCGAATATTTTGCCAATTTAGTGTGCTAAAAATTTGCTCGGCTAATTTTACGTGTGTGTTTATTGAATTTTTGTATAAAATTAAAATTGCAGGTAAATATAGCACCCCTACACCAAAATAAGCAGAAATTAAATTATCTAAAGTAAAATCACCAAAAAAATACACCAACCCCATAGTAAATAGTATGTATGTCAGCAGTAGTGGTATATGGTAGCGTTTTAAAGCGTGTTTACGTCCGGCATAACAAGGAGGAATAATAGAGATAATTTGTTCACTGGGTTTAAGCATAGCATACACTTCATAGTGATCAGCATGTTTTTCGGCTATTACTTCAACATGATCGCCATCATTAAATTTATAAAATCCCAACCAACCTTTTAATATAACGTCATTATTTAATTTGGCAGTTATATATTGCGCCTGAAAATAATTACTACGATGAATGCTATCACCATGTCCTAATGCCGCTAACCCTGCAGTTCTATTACCAGATAAAGTGGCAAGTGCTGCTCCACTTCTTACTTTAGCTTTCTGTTTTTTTCTCTCTTCTTCACTCATATAAGCGCCATCAAATAATGGTGCATTACAGAAGATCCCTTTAAACTCTGAAAGTGTACCCGTTAATTTTATTAATTTTTTAGGTGGTAAAATGGGATCTGTAATATTGATACCTGTTTTTTTTAATAACTCTTCTTTATCATTATAAATAATATCTGTTCCATCGTATTTTGCGTAGGGCATAATAAACCTTCTTATTTTTTTACTATTACTTTTTTTGCTTTCGCATTTAATAATCAGTATTCATTTAGGATCAGTTACCAGAATCAACGTATTTTTCGGTTTTTTCATCCAAAACACCTCACTCTAATCGGCTCTCTAAAATGCCTTTTTGCACAGAAAATGGATAGCTATTCTTTGCCTTTATCATCAAGATTATCATCCAGTTCGGTATCAATCACCGTAATATAGTCTGGTATTGGTGGCGCTTCACGGTAAAAGGTGACCCATTTAACACCATCCGGGTCTTCTCGCAGATATTCTTCGGTTGTCGTATCAAAATAAAAATCTGGATCGGATGTGGATTTGTTATTTATAAAAACTTCTAATATTTCCTTTTCCATGTCTACCGTTTTCGGGTCGGGATAGCCTAGTGTAGCAAATATTTTATCGGCCTCTTTTGAGCCACCTCCTAGTAATTTTTTATACCAAAAGTAAGTAATTAAAAAGAATAAGGTACATAATGCAGTTGAAATACAAAATCCAGCGATAAAAGCGCTTAACTGTTTAGATACAAAAATAACTTCAGCTAAAATACAAAAATAAACTGGTAGTATAAAAATTAACTCACTTTTTAATACCGCTCGACTATTAGCCTTTGAACCTTTCATTGCCCAAGGGTAAAGCCAAAGTCGATGATCAATCGGACGACGTAGCGCATAAGCTAAATAACCGTCTTCGTGACATGGTTCAACCACAACTTCTACCTGATCACCATTACGAAAAAATGCTCGACAAAAAATGCCTCGAACTTCTAGGTTACCTATTTTACAAGTAAAGTACTGAACACTATTAAGAAAATCACTTTCATCTTCATAGCGGTTTGATGTTGCTACTTGGCTGGCTGCGGCAAGATTATCGCCCATTAACGCGTGACTGATAACGGGTAGACCATTTAAAGCTCCACGTCCAAAGACGGCTAAACTTGCATCAATCACTTTTAGGTCTGATATTTTACCTTTGATAATTTGAAAATACTCACTCATAATTAAATCCCGTTTTAGTTCATTTTTCCAGAAAAAATATCTCCAATTGAATAACCATTTACATTGTTATATTCATCAGGTTTTATTATGGGATATGTTCCCTAATTGATGATTTATCATGCCGTTAAGAATATCTTCAAAAAAATATATCGTTACAATATTGCCGAATATCAATTGCCCAAGTAAAGGCAAACTGTTAAAACTGACTTTACCTAAAAGCGCTAAATTATCATCAACATACTAATTTTTAAGGTAATATTTTCTATAATAGTTATTCTTTGCCTTTATCATCAAGATTATCATCCAGTTCGGTATCAATCTCTGTAATATTATCTGGTTTAGTTAATAAATTCTTATTATTTTTTTTACAAAAAATTTCTGGATCATAATAGAAAAACCCAAAACCATATCCTCTTTTATGAGGTCTTATAAAACGATCAACATTATTATTCCACTCTAATGAATATTTACCTTGCGCAATTAATTTTTTCACCTGCTTCTTACTTATATCAATTAAATCAATGTTAGTAACATCTTGCCAACCCAATACCGAAAAAATTTGTTCTACCAATTTAATATTGGTATTTATCATTTTATAATATAAAATTAGAATTGTTGGTATAACAAGTACAGCACTTCCAGTATAAGCTGAAATTAGATTATCCAAAGTAAAATCACTAAATAGATACACTAAGCCTGCTACAAATAATAAATAAATTAACAATATTGGGATATGATCGCGTTTTAAAGCGTGTTTACGTCCGGCATAACAAGGAGGAATAATAGAAATAATTTGCTCACTCGGTTTAAGCATAGCATACACTTCATAATGGTCAGTATGCTTTTCGGCTACAACTTCAACCAAATCACCTTCATTAAATTTATAATAACCCAGCCAACCTTTTAATTTAATTGTATTATTTAGTTTAGCTGTAAAATATTGTGCTGGAAAATAATTACTTACATGTATACTATCATCATGCCCTAATGCTGCTAAACCAGCACTGTTATTTCCAGCTAATGTTGCTAGCGCCGCTCCACTTCGTATTTTAGCACTCCGTTTTTTCCGCTCTTCTTTGCTCATATAAGCATCATCACCCACAGGTGCATAACAAAATATTCCTTTAAACTCCGAAAGTGTACCCGTTATTTTTACTAAATTTTTAGCTGGTAAAATGGGATCAGTAATACTGACCCCCGTTTTTTTTAATAACTCTTCTTTATTATTATAAAGAATATCTGTTCCATCATATTTTGCGTAGGGCATAATAGACCTTTTTAATTTTTATTATTACTTATTTTTTCGCTTTCATATTCGATAATCAGTATTCATTTAGGATCAGTTTCCGTAATCAACCTATTTTCCGTTTTTTTCATCCAAAACGCACCACTCTAATCGGCTCTCTAAAATGCCTTTTTGCACGTCAGGTGGATAGTCTGATAAGGTTGTTTCTTTGGGTATGGGTTTGCCTTTTTTACCTGCTTGCCTAATCACCTTTGGCCAAC
>NZ_JACFQU010000070.1:0-265 GCF_016101285.1 Gilliamella sp. W8136 | reverse complement strand
TTTTTCCCTATCCCGACTGAGTGAGCAATAGGAAAACCCGTTTTATAAGGATGAAAAACAATTAAATTCACCATATTGGTGCCATCCATATCCGAACCACTATCACCAAAGTTACCCGGCATAATATGATCCCATTTAAATACAACGGTACCGCCGCAATATTTAGGGCGCTGAATATAAACTTGCCTTGTTACCCGATTAAAGCGTACCCGTATATGGCGTACGGTAAACAGTTCCAATCGATAGACATAACGGAAATAGCGGA
>NZ_JACFQU010000017.1:0-91804 GCF_016101285.1 Gilliamella sp. W8136 | reverse complement strand
CTCTCTATTGGACTAACATCACTAAAAACATTGTTACTCATAAATATTAATATAAATAGTAGAACTTTCTTCATTACTATAATCCATTTGCGAAAAATTTAGCTTTATCTTCTCTTCTTTTCAATAATCCTTTGTTATCTGGATCTTTTTCCCATAATCTTTTCATAGTTCTAAATAAATCAGGAGTCATTAAGCTCATTATTTGGTAATTCCTCTATTTCTTTTTATTTTGTTAATTTTATACGCAAAAATTTTTAGTAAGGTGTGATTAAAGGCATATCATTATGTAACTCAATAGTGTATTCATACATAATATCTATTAAACATTTTTCGTCAGTACATAAATCTCTTTTTTTAATAAATTCTTTCTGTCTGTTGCTAATTTCGCCGAACTCTTTCAAAGAATCATTGTAGACATAATCCTTTCTTATATTGAAATAGATATCATGAATACTTTTATCTAACCCGGAAAGATACATATTTTGACAGATCAGTTTTTCGGATAATTTTTTGGCATTATGACAAGAAAAACTAGGTTTAACGTTCTCTTTTTCTATACTTTTTAACTCTAAGATTGAATCATAAGTATTTATTATTAAATATTCATTCTTTTTTTTCTCAAAAAGTGTCCAAGTTTCATTGATATTGGGACAATAAATATCTATTTGATTTATTGGTTGTTCTATTTCAATATCAAAAGATTTTGCTGTTAAAATTTCATCTTTATTTCTTGCCATATTATTATTGAGTAAGTGATCAAAATTAATCTTAAATTTTTTAATATTATAATTTAAGCAAGTTTCAATGTTACTATCTGAAAAAACATTCGTTTTTATACTATGTTCATCTAATTCAAATATTCTATAAAGATATATTGGATCATCTGAAGTTACTTTTTTTGTATGGATTGTATCGCTAATGTATACTTTTGATACAATCCAAGTTTTAGTATGATCTGCTTTTGTTAAAAATGAAATAAATGATAAAAATAGAAAAATTAATAAATAAAAATAACGAAACATATTCTTTCCTAATAAATTTTTGTTGCATATATACCTTTTTCAAATAATTCTCTTTCTTTTTTTCTTCTTTTTACCAACCCCCCAACTACTTGACCTTTTGCTTTATTAAATTTTTCTAAAACATCCATTGCCGCTTTCTTTTTTCCTGCGTTAAGATATGTTATCATTTCTTTTGCTATTGAGCCCCTATTATAAGCAAATGAAACTAAAGCATCGTATTCATATTGTTTCAAATTAATTTTTATTACTTTATCAACTCTATTTTCATATGTAGGTATTATCTTTATTAATAATGCTTTTTCTTGTTCTTCAGTTAATGAGATAAGGCCTTTATTTTTGCTCATAAAATCCTTAATTTCAGCATCATTTTTTAGGCCTCCTGCTTTTGATACTTTTTGGGCTATATCATATGAAACACCTATTGCTAAAAGATCTTGTAAAATACTTTCTGAACTTCTAAATTTCATATCATATCCAGGTCCTAATGTAATTCCGCTACCTGAATGAGGCCAGTGTAATTTATTCGAAACATTTTTTACTGCCTCTGCTAAATAGATGAAATCCAAACCTTTTTTAGATGTTTTTAATTTACTTTTTTTATTATTATCAAACGTCTGCATAGCTATTGCATTCATATACCATACCATACCGTTAGGTTCTAATGTAGCTGAGGTTGTTTGTTTTGCAGAATCTGATGATTTATTCGATGAATTTTTACTCATGGCATTTGTATTATTTTGTTTCGCTAAACCTTTTGCAACATCATCCCACCATAACATTTTAATTATTTTCTCTTTTTCTTTATCCCATTTTCCCACTCTATTTTCTAACGTTTTTAGTTGAACATAGGCGTTATGTTCTTTTTGGCTTAAATTATCTAATATCGGATTGGCGATGGTTTGGAGAATATTCCTCAAATTGATTAGTCCATTTTTAACATTTTTTCGTTCACTTTCATCTAATGTGTTTATGTAAGCATCTAGGCATGCTTTATACCCTTCTTTCAAATAATCAAAGACATTTTTTGCATCTGCATTAAATTCACTGTCTAAGGCATCCCATCTGGGCATTTTTCCTTGTGCATCAATTTCACTATACCATTCACTTTCGCTCTGAATCAGTAAACGTGAAAGTGCCGATGATAATTGTGGTTTATCTTTGATTCCGTTGAAACTTTTTGCATCTATCTTAGCATATTTTTTTTGGTCTAAATGATATTGCCTATCTAAAATTGCTAACGTCTCTTTTAGCGTTGGTTTATAGGCCTCAAGAGATGCATTGTCTCTAGATGAGGACTTTTTGACATCTAAATAAAATTCTTTTGTAGTCGCCTTTTCTTCTATCAGCTTAAAATCAAACCAATCCCAACAACTCACTTTTTTTACGCCTTCACTATTTATGGCTAACCAACCACGAATAGGAGCATTATTTTTATCAAGAGCATGCTCTATAAAAAACCATAATATGCCATCTTTATCAATAGCTCGATGACTCAACTTTTTAAAGACTCCATTATTAATATCAAGTAATAATGGAGTATCAATAATCGAACTGTTATTCGCTAATTCGCTTGCCTGTAATGGATATTCACTCCAGGCTTTTTTATCAGTCGCTAAAGAGATATTACCCTTTGCATTTATGCTTTTTGATATCTCTTCACTATTTTCTATCCATGCCGTTTTTTTCTTAGTTTTGGATACTGTGATTTCGACTTGTAACCATTTGATATTGATATTTTTACTGATTACTTTAATCTCAGTATGTTGCCCCACATCTGTGTCTGCATCTTTCGGTGATTTAAGTAGTTTTGCTTGTTTCGAAATACCTAATAAGGTCTTCTCTTCCTCAGGAAGTTTACTGGCCTCTGCACGAGTTTGTGCAATAAAGTTAGGCAGGTCATCACAGGTAAAACATTCAACATGCAAGTTGGTTTCGCATTTAATTTCAGCACTGTTCTGGGAAAGTGATATCTGAGGGGTATGGTCATGCCCAATATGCCCAATCACATCACCTGCTTTTATTGGAGATGGTGTATCTAATACAACCACTTCATTGTATTTTTTACCTCGGGAAATTCTTTCAAGGCAATCAAACCAAATTTTTGTGTTTCCCTTTGGTAAAGGAATGGTGGGTTTACCATCCCGAATCACTTCAGTTAACTCAACATAACGTTTTGCTTTTTTATTTCCCGATATTTTAACTTGGGTTCCTCCAGGTAGCATTGATAAAATTTTTTTATCTTTTCGAACTCTTAATCCTTTAGAACTCGCACATGTAGCATTAAACTCTTTTGTTAGTATGCTAAGCTCTGTAGATTGACCTGAAAGAAGTTTTTTGTGCTCATTTAATCCTAAAATCTCAAATTCTTGCGAGGTCATCTCTTTACCAATAAAAATCCAACCTAAAATGTCTGTTTGAGCCTCACCTTGAGAGTGTTTAATTGATTTTAACTCGGGAATAGAGGAATAACCTTCCGCTAAGCTTGTAACAGCATACCAATTATGATTTTCGTCATGTAAATCAAGATTTAAATTTACTTTGGTACCGACTTGTAATACTGCTAATATACTGTCATTTTTTGAATTGTCCGCTTTATCGCGAATACATAACCCTTCTACCTTATTCAATTCTTTATGGTTAGGCAGTACACGATAAATATCTTGTTCCCAAAATGAAGGTGTTGGCATTTTAGAATTTTTATCATAAAAGGCGGTATCGGCCAGATGCATATAAAGGCTATAAAAATAGAGTTGATGTGGTGGCAGTTTTTCTTTTTCAGCTTCGGCTGCTTTGTTTTCTGATTCAGTATCAGCTTTATCTGCCGTTGAATTAGTAGGAGTTGCAGTATCATTTGTCTTAGAAGCAGAAGATGCGGGAGAATTATCTTCAGCAGGTTTTTCTGTTGTTGAACTATTTTCGGCATTAGGCTCTGTTGATTGTTTTTTTTCTTCAACTCGCTCCATTTCGAGTAGATGACGTACCAAAACAAAACCTGTTGAGTAGAAAGCAACTGTATCTCCGTAGCTAATATTTTGATAGTTATCATTAATTCGATAAGCAACTACTTCACCATCGGCAATACAATGAACCTTTCGTTCGTTTTCATCACCTAATTCTTTAAGTACTGTTTTATCAAAGTGAATACCCATATGCATAAGATTAGTAGCACTAACTGGATAAAATCCTGATGAAGTTGACATTAATGCTGCATAATAGTCATCGGCAGTGATAGGTTCTTTTTTACTATTAATGATAACAGGAAATGTCCATTGTTTTACTGGTGATAATGTCATTGTTCATTCCTTAAACTATGAAGTTATTATGATAATTATTTATTAAACGTAGTATGGTAACAATAAAAACATCTTTAAATTTAGGATTGTTGTTCTCCGATGCCTTACATGTCATTTTAAGTATTATTTGTTTATTTAAGCTAAACATGAACATCACAAATATAGTCCATAAGTTAAAACGCTATGAAATTAACTTGTGATAAAAAACAATCTAAAGTTGTTTGTAAAAATACATTATTCAGCATAATTTGCAATCTTTTTTTGAAAAAAATTTTTAATTTAAATTAGATAGATAACTTATTAATGACAGTAATAAATTAACGCAATACCAGTTAAAAATTGATTTCCAAGCGGCAGCAAAAAAGGTTGAATAGAATTTATACGTTACGGATGTTGTATAAATTGATATTCAGTCATTATCTTTAAACATTAATTTTTACTGAAACGTATGCATAACCTGAAACTTTTTGACAAAAATAGTCATCTATTCATGATAAAAATAGGGATATCTAAAAAATTATTGAAAGGAGTTGGTTAAAATTGAGATGTGATCGAATAGTCAGGTTTAGATTGACTTAAAATATAATTATAATAGATTTTTTGTAAAAAATATTCAGGAGTCTATACCGTTTCAAATTTTGGGTATATTGATATTTGTATTTAAACGTTGAATGTAAGATAAGCTAAATCCCAATTTGGACAATCTTTTATAGATATGTTAAATTTTGGCTTCGTTTTACGTTATAATGATTTTCTGATATGGCTTACACACTCACCTATAATGATTTACCTGAGAATATTCAAGATTGGCAAGGATTACCACTTTCTTTAAATGGCTGTGAGGTTGTTCCACTTGATTACAATGCAGGTAAAACCGGTTGGATTATTTATGGAAAGAAATTAAATAAAACAATATTATCAACATTTCAAAATAAACTGGCTATGCCAATGGTGATTGTGTCATCTTGGAAAATTAAAACCTATCAAATTGTACGAATCGCTGGGGTGATGCCTAAAAAAGCTAAATCTATTTCACTTACTTTAGGTATTGATGTTGCACCCATTGATAATTTACCAACGTTGCATTCTCCTGGTTTACTTGTCATGGATATGGATTCAACTACAATCGGTATTGAATGCATTGATGAATTAGCCAAACTGCATGGGGTTGGGGAGCAAGTTGCTGCCGTTACTGAACAAGCTATGCGCGGAGAGCTAGATTTTTCAACGAGTTTACGTAAAAGAGTTGCAACATTAAAAGGTGCTCATCAAAACATCTTACAAGAAGTGAAAGATAAACTACCACTTACGCCAGGTCTAACTTATTTAGTTCGTGAGTTATACAAAAAAAATTGGCATGTTGCCATTGCCTCTGGGGGCTTTACCTATTTTGCAGATCATCTCAAACAAAAATTAAAATTAGTTGATGTTTATGCAAATCAATTAGAAATTAAAAATGAAAAATTAACCGGCAAAGTAATTGGTGATATTGTTGATGCTAAATACAAAGCAAGAACATTGCAGCAATTAGCTGCCTCGCTTGATATTCCAATCGAGCAAACCGTAGCAATTGGCGATGGGGCAAATGATTTAATGATGATCCGCATTGCAGGTCTTGGGGTGGCTTATCATGGTAAACCCAAAGTTGTTGAAAAGGCGAGAATTAGTATTAATTATGCAGATTTGACTGGTCTATGGTGTATTTTATCCACCAGTTTATTAAGTGAAGGTTAGGAGAATAATTTGGCAAAATCCGTTAAACGTGCTTATGTGTGCAATGATTGTGGCGCAGATTATCCGCGTTGGCAGGGGCAATGTAGTGCGTGTCACGCTTGGAACACGATTACTGAAGTTAGGTTAGCCAGTACTTCATCACGTAATGACAGATTAACAGGTTATGCGGGTGGGGCAGGTCAAGCTAAAATTCAAAAGCTATCAGAAATAAGTTTAGAAGCCTTACCAAGATTTTCAACTGGATTTTCTGAATTCGATCGCGTATTAGGTGGCGGAGTTGTACCGGGTAGTGCCATATTAATTGGTGGTAACCCAGGTGCTGGTAAAAGTACTTTATTGCTACAGACCATGAGTAAACTATCAGCCCAAATGAATACCTTGTATGTAACAGGTGAAGAATCACTACAACAAGTTGCTATGCGTGCACATCGTTTAGGTTTACCAACCGATAATATTAATATGTTATCTGAAACCAGTATTGAACAAATTTGTCTGTTGGCTGAACAGTCGCAACCTAAGCTTATGGTTATTGACTCTATTCAAGTGATGCACCTTGCCGATATACAATCTTCACCAGGTAGTGTTGCACAAGTGCGAGAAACCGCAGCCTATTTAACACGCTTTGCCAAAACGAAAGGGATTGCCATTATTATGGTTGGACATGTGACTAAAGATGGCTCACTAGCAGGTCCAAAAGTCCTTGAGCACTGTATTGACTGTTCTATTTTATTAGATGGCGATGCCGATTCTCGTTTTAGAACACTACGCAGCCATAAAAACCGTTTTGGTGCAGTAAATGAACTGGGTGTATTTGCCATGACAGAACAAGGTTTAAAAGAGGTCAGTAATCCATCGGCGATATTTTTAAGTCGCGGTGATGAGATGTTGCCTGGCAGTTCTGTTATGGTACTTTGGGAAGGCACGCGCCCACTGTTGGTTGAGATTCAAGCTTTAGTTGATCACTCTATATATGGTAATCCTAGACGTGTTACTGTTGGACTTGACCAAAATAGATTAGCGTTATTATTGGCTGTCTTGCACCGTCATGGTGGGTTACAAATGGCCGATCAAGATATATTTGTTAATGTTGTCGGTGGTGTAAAAGTTACCGAAACTAGTGCTGATTTAGCCTTGATTGCTGCATTAGTATCAAGTTTTCGTAATCGTCCTTTACCGCAAGATGTCGTAATTTTTGGTGAAATTGGCTTAGGTGGTGAAATTCGCCCAGTACCAAGTGGGCAAGAGAGAATTTCTGAGGCCGCTAAACATGGCTTTAAAAAAGCGATTGTGCCGATTGCCAATATGCCGAAAAAGAAACCTGACAATATGCAGATTTTTGCAGTGAAGAAAGTGTCAGAAGCTTTAGATATTTTGAGTGACTTTTAAAGTTACGTTTAATAAAAATTTTCCGCCGATTCTATTTTCGGCGGAATATTATAAAAGATGTGTTTTGACTTTCTGTTAATAACAAATCTCATAACATGGTTGGTAAGCGGTTCCTCCCGGTAGTTTCATACGATCTTGTTTTACAAAGCTTCTTAATAAATTATCGAGTTGTTTCATAATTTCAGGATCACCTTGTAATTTATATCGACCATGTTCGGCTATTTGTTTCATTCCAAATTCTTTTACATTACCAGCAACAATGCCCGAAAACGCTCGGCGTAAATCCGCCGCAAGTAATTCGACAGGTTGATTTCTATGCAGATTTAATGCTGCCATGTTTTCATGCAGTGGTTCAAAAGGACGTTGTAGGGATTCATCAATTTTCAATAGCCAGTTAAAACCATAGGCATCACCCGTTTTTAAGCGCGAAGATTTTACATGTTTTACGCCATCTTTCATAATACGAGCAACTTGTTCAGGTGAGTCGATCACAATTTGATAAAGCTTGGTTGCTTCTTCACCTAATGTATTACGTATAAAATCATCAATAGCAGCAAAATAGCTTTCACACTCTTTAGGACCAGTTAAAATCAGTGGAAGAGTTTGGTTTTTATTGGCTGGGTTCAACATGATACCAAGAATATAAAGTAACTCTTCAGCCGTTCCCGGCCCACCTGGAAATATAATAATACCGTGCGCCATTCGTACAAAAGCTTCAAGACGTTTTTCAATATCCGGCATAATAATTAGTTCATTGACTAAAGCATTTGGTGGCTCAGCGGCGATAATAGAAGGTTCGGTCATACCAATAAATCGACTATCTTTATAACGCTGTTGTGCATGACCAACAGCCGCACCTTTCATTGGTGCTTCCATAATACCTGGACCACATCCCGTACAAATATTGAGTTCACGTAGCCCAAGTTGCATACCAACTTGACGAGCATAATAATATTCGTTTTCATTAATGGAATGTCCACCCCAACAAACAATGAGATTCGGTTCCTCACCAACATGGAGTGCATTAGCATTACGTAAAATAGAAAAAACAAGATTGGTGATGTAATAGGAATGTTCTTTTTCAAGTTTGTCATTAGGAACCAAATGTTTTATTGCCATTATTTGGCTATTTAAAAAAAGAATATCACGTAAAACCGCAAATAGATTAGCTTGAATTGAGCGAATGATTCGTTTATCTACAAATGCACTTTCGGGGGCATTAATAAGCTCTAACTTAACCCCACGTTCTTTACTAATAACATTAATTTCAAAAGATTGGAATCTATCTAACAGATCTTTAGTATTATCGGTTTTACTGCCTGCATTGAGTGTTGCTAAAGAACAATTTCTAAACAACTGATAAAGATCACTATTGGCTGATTTTTTTAAAATATCAACTTCTGCTTGAGCAAGTAAGTCCATTGATCCTAATGGGCTAATATGGGTAATCATTACAACCTCCATTTGACGGTTTTATCGGCAAAAAATCATTATATATTCAAACAGAATAAAGAATAAGTAAAGCTGATAATAGCTTAATTTATAAATAACTTAATTAATACCAAATGAAAAAATAAAATTGTTCTTCTTTTATCCAATTTTTTCAATATGGTATTTAACAATGATTTAAAGGTAAACGTAGTATAAAATTATTTCAATTTTAGTTATTAAGTAATGATGTTATCAATGAAAACTGATTTTTGATTATTTAGATGGATGGTCAGTCAGCTAAGAAAGGATTTTTATTATTCTTCATTTAAACAATTGGAATCAGGATCGCCTGTAGCTGATAAGATTTTTGCAACTTTAGGCTATGTTAATCCTAAAAATTTTGCAATAGAAAGAGAATGTGATTTTTTTATTGATAAATTCAATTTTTTATATAAACAATATAAAGCTAACTATAGTGGTTCATTAACAGATGAAGAAGAATTGTATGAAGAGTTTACCGATTATTATAGAAATCAACAATCGGATAATGATACTGAGGATGATATTTTACTAAAACGATTTTTAAGTGACGAGCCACCAGGAAAAATGTGGGTTTATATTTATCGAACAGCAACGGTTATTCCTAGCTACATAACGGTTATTCATACCGAGGATAATAATGACAAAGTCGAATCTTAGATAAAAAACAAATTGATTTTTATTATTATGATATTAAATAATTGCTCATAGTCAATAAATTAAGACTGTGCTAGACTTAACCAAACTCTGAAGCTATTTTACCTAAGTGATAATGTTATTCATATGGTCAATTAGCCGCGGTATAGCGCAGAAATGGCTATGCTTCCCGATTTGGATAAGGTGTTTAAATTATATATGCAATTAGTTGATAACTATCAACGGCGATTTCAATATTTGCGTTTATCGATTACTGAGCTGTGTAATTTTCAGTGTCAGTATTGTTTACCAAATGGTTATCGACCTAATAAAAATCATACGTTTCTTTCGCTTAATGAAATTGATAATGTTGTATCTACGTTCACTGAACTTGGTGTGCATAAAATTCGTTTAACTGGTGGAGAACCCACATTACGACGCGATTTTATTGATATTTTGTCAATTATTTCCTCTTATTCTCGTATTAAAGAGCTGGCAATTACCACCAACGGATCGCGTTTATTAAAAAATATTGCACATTGGCAACAAGCTGGACTGAATGCGATTAACATCAGTATTGATAGTCTATCTCCACATTTATTCAAATTAATTACCGGCCAAGATAAACTCAAAGAGCTAATGCAATGTGTTGAAAAATCATTGGAAGTTGGTATAAAAAAGGTCAAAATTAATACCGTTCTGATGAAAAATATGAATGATAATCTTGATGATTATTTGTTATGGATTAAACATCGCCCTGTAGAATTACGGTTTATTGAGTTGATGGAAATAGGCGATAGTGATGATGTGTTTAAACGATATCATACCACAGGTAGTATAATTGAATCACAGCTCATTGCTCAAGGTTGGCAGTTACAGCCCAAAATGCCATTGTCAGGACCTGCCAAAGTATATGTACATAACGATTACCAAGGTAAAATTGGGCTAATTATGCCGTATTCCAAAGATTTTTGTAAAAGTTGTAATCGATTGCGAGTTTCATCGCTTGGTAAATTACACTATTGCCTGTTTGGTGATGCAGCCGTTGATTTACGTGATTTGTTGGTAAGCCCTGAGCAAAAAACACAATTAAAAACCAGAATTTTTGCTTCATTAATGATCAAACCAGAAAAGCATTTGCTACATGAGCATCATGTTGGTATTACACCAAATTTATCCTATATTGGTGGCTAATTGGATATTTTGTTTAGGGACATTTGTGATCTGCCAATGTTGTATTGCCCAATCTAAAAGTTGTTGTTGGGTTGCATCTTGCCAATCTTTTGGCACTTTTTGCCCTAAAAATTGCAAAGCTTGAACTGTTAACGCTTTAAGGTTGTTTAAATCGATAGGGCGGGCATAATTTTGTTTTGAAAGCTTATTACCATTCTTATCTAAAGCTAATGGTAAATGGCAGTACGTCGGTACACTAAAACCAAATAGCTGATAAAGTGAAATTTGTTTGGTTGTGACGGGTAAAAGATCCGCACCCCGTACTATTTCTGTAATGCCTTGCTCATGATCATCAAGTACAACCACTAGATTATAAGCAAATAAACCATCTTTGCGATGAATAATAAAATCTTCTAAGGCATCTGCTAGTTGGGCAGTTTGTTCGCCTCGGATTTTGTCAGTAAAAGTTAAAACTGGATGATTTTGTTTTATACGAATAGCCAATTGATCTTTATCTTTAACTGACAATAGTCGATTACGGCAAAAACCGTCATAAATTCTATTTGCTAAATTGTGAATTCGTTGCCTTGTGCAATTACAATAATATGCTTGTTGTTTATTGAGTAGCGATTGCAGGACAGCTTGATAACGCTCACTACAGTTTGATTGATATAAAATCTCATCATCCCAATATAAATGAAGAGCTTCAAGCGTTTTTAGAATGAGAGATGATGCCCCTTTAACTTCTCTAGGTGGGTCGATATCTTCAATGCGAACAAGCCACTTACCAAAACAGGATTTGGCCTGTAAGTAGCTACCTAAAGCCGTCACCAACGAACCAAAATGTAATGGTCCCGAAGGTGAGGGGGCAAAACGACCAATATATTGCATGGGCGTATTAAGTAAACAAGTAGATTAAATGGAATTATATACCCATTTGTTTTTCACGAAGTTCAGCTAATGTTTTACAATCGATGCATAAATCAGCCGTTGGTCGTGCTTCTAAACGGCGAATACCAATTTCAACGCCACAAGATTCACAAAAACCAAAATCATCTATTTCGATTTTCTTCAATGTTTTTTCAATTTTCTTAATGAGTCGACGTTCTCTATCGCGAGCACGTAACTCAAGACTGAACTCCTCTTCTTGAGTTGCTCGGTCAGCTGGATCTGGAAAATTTGCAGCCTCATCTTGCATGTGAGAAACAGTTTTACCCATTTCACCTTGTAATTGTGAAAGCCATGCTTCTAAGATAAGTTTAAAATGTTTCAATTGGTTAGGATTCATATACTCCTCACCTTTTGCCTCTTTATAAGGCTCAAGTCCTGCAATTGAAAGCAGGCTAAGCGAAGAGGTATTTACTTTTTGTTCCTTTTTCAAAACAATCCCCTTATGTACAGATTATTTGCAGGCGGTAAACTATAGCAATAATTTAGCCTTTGGCAAATTTTTTTTAATTATTTTTTGCGTTAAATGGGGGTAAAATAAAACAACTCCATGTTATTAAACAAAATAATTAATTATTCCACTTTATTAAACCATTGAGGGGGCATTTAACCACTAACTCGTGCAGTTTATCGTTATCAGGTAAAATTAAATCCGGTGCGATATCAAACAGTGGATAAAGAACAAATTCTCTGTTTTTCATATGGTAATGAGGAATGGTTAATCGATCACTATCCATTATTAAATCATCATACAATAAAATATCCAAATCCAAGGTTCTTGCTCCCCAGCGGTTGTCTTTACGAACACGCCCTTGCGATTTCTCGATTGCTTGCAGTTCGTCAAGTAAAGCGATTGGTGGCAAATTTGTGGACAGTTTAATAACAGCATTGAGATAGTCGTTTTGGTCTTTAGGACCTAATGGTTTGCTACGGTAAAATGGTGAAACAGCTAAAATATGAGTATCAGGTAATTGTTTTAATGCGGTAATAGCCTGATTGGCTTGTGCAAATGGATCATCCAAATTGCTACCTAAAGCGATATAACAAATTGACATAATGGATTTAATTTTTGTGGTGTTAGATGTAATGTTATGCTCATATTTTAACATATAAATTAAAAGTAAAAAAAGAGATATCCAAAGTCTAAAAGTTATGACTAAAAGTTATTAAAATATAACCATATAGTCTTTAACTTATTACTTTTTATACGTTATGGTAATTAAGATCAGTTTCTTATATAACGATATATTTTTTGAGATGGAAAATGAATTTAGGTCAGCAATTGAGTTTTTTAATAGCAAATACCCCCATCATTAATGACCCTAAGACGATTGAATGTGCAATCAATGGTGTGATTGATTATTTTGCGAGTAGTTTACAAGCTCGTCATGAAGTCGATATCCATCGATTGCTCAATTGGATTGATAACGAAGGGGGCAACGCTAAAGCTTGGTTAGTGGGGCAAAAAAAATTAGTGACAGCTCGGCAAGCGGCACTATTTAATGGTTTTCAAGCACATTGTTTAGACTATGATGATGTCCATTCAGATGTGCGTGGACATCCATCCGCCGTTATTTTATCAGCACTATTTGCTAGTGTTCAATTAGATAAAGTTCAATATCATATTGATGGTAAGCGTTTTTTAACCGCTTATGTTATTGGTATTGAAGTTATGGCGCGATTGGGCAAAAGCGTTAATCCTAAACATTATGAGAGAGGATGGCATACAACCCTTACCTTAGGCGGTATTGCTGCCACAGCCGCCATTTGTTACCTTTATAATGAACCTTTTTTGTCGCAAGCTTTGACATTGGCGGCGACTCAGGCATCTGGTCTGCGTTTGGTTATGGGTACCCCTATTAAGTTTTTACATGCAGGATTAGCCGCTCAGCATGCGATACAATCGGTTGAATGGTTACGCGTTGGAATAACGGCTGAGAGAGACTTTTTAGATGATAAATTAGGATTTTTAGCTGTTTTTGGACAGGGTAATAATTTCGATTTAAGTCAGTGGGGAGCTGTTTGGAAAATTGTTGAGCCTGGACTATGGTTTAAAACTTACTGTTTTTGTTCTGCTGCTGCGTATGTTGCTGATGCAGGTAAGCTACTTTATCAACATCAACAATTGAATGTTCACCATATTAGCCGTATTACCCTATTTTTTTCGCCAGCAAACAGCGATGCCGCATTAATCTATAATAATCCTTTATTGGCCGAGCAGGGGCGGTTTTCAGCCGAATATATTTTAGCGTTAACTCTATTAGGTTTTCCTCTTAATTTTGAGCAATTCAGTCCAAATCCTATTCCAGAACAGATTCAAGCACTGATGCAAAAAATGCAGCGTAGTTATCAAATTAATCTTGCGCCCCATGCTGACGCCTATAACAGTCGTTATGTTGTGATAGAAATTGAGTTAGATACAGGGAAAAAAATTAGACAACGTATTGATGTTCCCAAAGGATCGCCTAAAAATCCTTACAACCAAACAGAGATGTTATTAAAACTAACGGATGCAATTAAAGAACAACAAAAAGCGATGAATTTATTAACTGATATTAAAGAATTAGCCTCAGGTTTAACCGTTAATCAATTTCTAGCACGACATTATTTAACATTGTAAAATGATACATGCTAAATGAGTTCAATTGGTTTACTTGTGCTAACTAAATTTCAAAATCTATTTCATCCGTAATTTGGCGTAAAAAGCGTTGTGTCAGTTCATGTTGTGGATTATCGATAATTGATTTTGCTGGTCCTTCTTCAAC
Source organism: Gilliamella sp. W8136 (assembly GCF_016101285.1). Classification (NCBI taxonomy): domain Bacteria; kingdom Pseudomonadati; phylum Pseudomonadota; class Gammaproteobacteria; order Orbales; family Orbaceae; genus Gilliamella; species Gilliamella sp. W8136. Next base: position 77,377 of record NZ_JACFQU010000017.1, on the reverse strand, counting down.
AATGACGCCATTTGCCATAAAGATGATACGATCGGCAACGTATTTAGCAAACTCCATTTCGTGCGTGACAATGATCATCGTAATATGTTCTTTAGCTAGCTGTAACATCACTTGCAGCACTTCATGGACTCGTTCGGGGTCGAGTGCTGATGTCGGTTCATCAAATAATAGTACTTTAGGTCTAACTGCCAGTGCTCTAGCTATGGCGACACGTTGTTGCTGGCCACCTGATAAAGTGATTGGATATTGATTTGCGTACGGCAGCATACCAACGCGCTCCAGTAAAGATAGCCCTTGCTGTTTGGCTTTGTCTTTACCTATTTTTTGTCCAACAATTAGTGGGTAGGTAATATTTTCTAATGCAGTTTTATTTTTAAATAAATTATAGTGTTGAAAAACCATTGCTGATTGTTTACGTAAATTTATTTCGTCTTTACAGCGATATTGTTCACTATTTAAGGTAACCGATCCTATTTTGATTGTCCCTGTATTTGGTTTTTCCAGTAAATTTAAACAACGCAACAAGGTTGATTTACCTGAACCCGATGGACCAATAATGGCTACCACTTCGCCTTGTTTAATATTTAAATTAATGTCCTTTAACACTTCATTATCAGCAAAGCGTTTAGACAAATGTGAAACAGAAATCATCACCTTTCTCCTTAACGGTGATAGGGTTTACTGAGCTTGTTCTCAAGCTTCTTTTGTATCCAAGAATAGATAACAACAGTAAACCAATAAACAATACCGACAGCCAAATAAGTTTCAAAATAGAGGAACGAATTGGCCGTTAACATTTTCCCTGCTGCTAATAATTCTTGCACGCCAACAAAAAAAGCCACTGATGAATCTTTAAGCAATGAAATAAACATATTGCCTGTATTGGGAAGGGCATTAACCACTGCTTGTGGCAGAATAATGCCACGATAAACTTGAAAAGTACTAAGGCCTGAGGTTAAGCCAGCTTCTTTTTGCCCGTGATCGACCGATGCTAAACCAGCACGAAAGATTTCAGCTAAATAAGCCGAATATTTTAAACTAAAGCAAATAATCGCCGCTGTCGTTGCGCCCATCTGCTTCAATATCGGGAAAATTTGCGGTAATCCATAGTAAATAATAAACAATAACACAACGGAAGGAATACCACGAAATAATGAAATAAATAGCGCGAACATAGCATCAATCACGATAATCTTATGATTACGTACTAATGCAATCGCTAACCCAAAAACAATGGCAAATAGGATCGAAACGATAGCAATAAAGAGTGTGACTGGCAGATAAGGTAAAATCTGCGGGAACACACTAAAAAAATAAGTTACATTAAAATTCATGAGGTAATATCTTCACCAAAATATTTAATTGCAATTTTTTTCAATGTGCCATTGGTGCGAAGTTTTTCTAAAGCCTGATTGAACTTTTCACGCAGAGCTTGGCCTTTTTCATCTTTACTAAATGGGAACGCTACTTGTTCAATAGTAATAGGATCACCGACCAATTTAAACGGTAAGCTTTTGCGTTTAATTTCGGCAAGTAAGATAGGTTTTGAATTGATATAACCATCAACACGTTGATACTCAGTATCATACATAGCACCATCTCGTGTTTCATAGGTTTTGATTGTAATATCATTATTTGGAAATGCGTTTTTTAAATTATTAATATGATTTGAGCCAAGCACACCAGCAATGGTTTTACCCTTAAAATCAGAAAGTTGGGTGATGTTTTTATTGTCTTTATGTGTAACAATTTGACTGCCATAAAAGCTGTAAGTATTGGAAAAATCATATTTGGCTTCACGTGCAGGGGTAATTGCAACTGCATTGGCAATGGTATCTAAACGTCCTGAATCAAATTGCCCCATTAAACCGCCAAATTCAGCAATCACCCACTCAACTTTATAACCGAGCTCTTTGGCGATAGCTTCAGTTATCTCAACATCAAATCCTACTAATTTATCGTTTTGTTTATAACCATTAGGATAACTTTGCCCTGTGGAACCTACTTTTAGAATATTTTGCTCGGTTGCTTGATTACTGGATTGGTTATCACAACCGACCAACGCTAAACCGGTTAATATTGCAGCGGATAATAATGTTATTATTTTATTCATTGTCTATGGCCCCTATTTTTCCATTCGGTATAGCTTTTTTGATTGAAAATTTTTTCAAAATAAACAGTAGTATGGTCTTCGGTTAAATCGGCTTGTCCAATTGGACTAAAACCTTTTTTGATATACATTTGTGCCAACCATGGGTGATTTTGTGCTGTACCTAAAGTGACGGCTGGTAGTTTTAATTGATTAATCAGGATCTGTTGTTCTACCCAATCCCACAACTGATTGCCATAACCTTGTCCTTTATATTTGGGATCGGTTGCAAACCAACCTAAATGCGGTAATCCATAAGGTCCTGGATTATTTCCCCATGGAAAACGAATACTTAAGGTGGAAACCAATTTACTTTCTTTTTCAAATAGATAAACTGCATTGGATTGTATGTGATGATTAATTTGCTCATCATTTACTGTGGCAGCGGCAAAATGAATTCCCAAATTCGTTGTCATTTGATAAGCATTGTGTAATAAAGCTTGATACGCAGGAATATCGGACTTTGTAATTAAGCGAAAGCTCATGCTAGTACTCCACTTTGCTCAGCATAATTGATAACTTGCTGCACTTTTTCTGGTGCTGAGCCAAGATAGTTGATTGGTTCAAGCCAGCTATCAAGTTCTGCTACAGAAAATTCTTTATTCAATAATGGATCATCTAACAGTACATCTTTAAAATCTCTGTTTTGTTCAAAAGCTTGCATAGCACAGTTATACACCAGATGATGAGCAGTTTGTTTGCCTAAACGCTTACCAATTTCAAACATGACTTTTTCAGATAGCAACAGCCCATTTTGCATTAATAAATTTGCTAACATGCGATCACTATTGACTTTCAAACCTTTAAAAATAGTGAGTGCGGTCTGTAATTGAGCAGAGATGTATAAATTAATTTCGGGTAAGGCAATCCATTCTGCCCGCCAACTCATGGCATCGCGTTCATGTTCAACTTTCATCGATTCGTGGATTAGCGCAACACTTTTTAATAGGGGCGCAGTTAAGCTTGCCAAACCTTCTAAAGCTGCTGGATTACGTTTGTGAGGCATGGTAGTTGAACCGATTTTTCCTTCCGAAAACGGCTCTTCGACTTCATTAATTTCAGTGCGCATTAAGTTATAAAACTCGTTGCCAATTTTGCCTAGTGTGCCACTAATTAAGGCGATGACAGAGCCATATTCCGAAAAACGGTCGCGAGCTGATTGCCAACCGATATTTGGGGTATTAAGGCCAAGGCTCGATAATGCACGTGCTTCAATCATAGGACCAAAATGCCCCATTGATGCATAAGTGCAAACAGCACCACTAATGTTTCCAACTAAAACACGCTGTTTTATTTCAGTTAAACGTTGTAAATGGCGTACAAACTCATCTAACCAAACTGCTAATTTAAAACCAAATGTAGTCGGTAGCGCTTGCATACCGTGAGTGCGCCCAACCATAGGCAGATATTGATATTGTTTTGCTAATCGTTTAAGTTCAATAGCAATAAGTTTGGTATCACGTTCAACAATAGCGAAAGATTGTTTTAATTGTAAAACCGTTGCCGTATCGACAATGTCTTGAGTGGTTGCGCCGTAATGAATAAATTGTCCAGCTTCGCCCACCTGTTTTTGTAGTGCGTTAATCGTCGACATTAACGAGTGTTTCGCTTTCGCGGCTTCGTCAGCAATTTGTTGTAAAGATAATTTCGATGCATCTGCTTTTTTTACAATTTCGTCAGCTACATCAGTTGGGATCACACCTAATTCACCTTCGGCTTTTGCCAAAGCGACTTCTACATCGACTTGCTTTTCTAAACGATTTTGTTCTGACCAAATGGCACGCATTTCACTGGTGCTAAAGTTATTCCCTAAAATTAAAAAATCTAAAACATGTGATGCCACAACAGCCCTCAATTATTTTCTATATTTCATAATTCAATTATTAATAATTAATGGATTAGCGTCTAATAATCAGTTTGTATATTGATATAACTAAAAGGAATAAAAATAGGAAATTAAAATAGAGAATTAAAGAAATAGAGGATTATCCAACATCAGTTAAAAATGAAATTATTTTTATTTAATGGGATATTGTGATTTGAGTGGATTAGGATTTTTATTGTTACTCGCAATAACTAAGGAAATTTAATCATTCCCTTAGTTTTTATTTGAGATTTTGAATCATTATTCAATTTGTTAATGAGTTTTATAATACTTCAACTATTGATTCACAGAGTCTGGACATATTATCAATAGTCATTCCTGCAACATTGATTCGTCCTGAATTAACAATGTAGATGCCATAATCACTGCGTAACTTTAGAACTTGCTCTTCACTTAAGCCACTAAATGAGAACATCCCATTTTGTTTAGCAATAAAGCTAAAATCTTGATTTGCACCTTTATCTTGTAACGTTTTAACAAATAATTGTCGCATACGATGAATGCGTTGACGCATGTTGGTTAATTCATCAATCCACTCTTCTTTTAACTCTTCATTATTTAGAATATAAGAGACAATTTTAGCTCCATGAGCTGGAGGATTAGAATAATTCGCGCGAATAATGGTTTTAACTTGACTAAAAGCACGATCGGCAATTTCGGCATTTGCAGCAATTAATGTAAATGCCCCCACACGCTCGTTATATAACCCAAAGTTTTTTGAATAGGAGCTTGCAATAAGCAATTCAGGTTGATGATTTGCAAATAATCTTAATCCATAAACGTCCTCTTCAATACCTTGCCCAAAGCCTTGATAAGCTAAATCAAACAGAGGCAACCAACCATTTTTTAACGCTAAATCAGAAATAGCTTGCCATTGTTCTGGTGTTGGATCGATACCTGTTGGGTTATGACAGCAACCATGGAATAGTACTGCTTCGCCAGCTGCGACTTGACTTAAACTGCTCATCATGGCATCAAAATCAAGACTATGTGTCTGCGGGTTATAATAGTTGTATTCACGGACTTCAAGACCAGCGGTTTGAAATACACTACGGTGATTAGGCCAAGATGGATTACTTATCCAAATACGTTTGACTTTGGTTCGGCGAGATAAGAAATCAGCCATTATGCGTAGCGCGCCCGTTCCTCCCGGTGCTTGGGCCGTTCTTGCACGTTCATTTTTATTACCAAAAAGCAACGTTTGTGTCGCTTCATTAAATGTACTGGAACCATCAATCGGTAAATAACTTTTAGTGGTTTCGTCGGTTAATAAAAATTGTTCCGCCTTTTTTACACTTTCTAAAATAGGTGTTTTGGTGGTTTCATCCTTGTAAACACCAACACTTAAATTAATCTTATTGGTGCGTTCATCTTTATTATAAAGATCTGCTAGCCCTAAAATGGGATCGGCTGGCGCTGCTGTTAAATATTCAAACATAATTCACCTATCTAATCTAATGACTTTTAACGCATTATATACACATTATTTTATAAGTTACAATTTAGAAAATATTTACTTTTATGGATCGACCTCAGTATTGAGTTATCGCTTGAGTTATAGCTTACTAATTGTTATTTAATTAATAACAATTAGTTTATTTAAAAAAGATGTTAAATCTTGAGTAAGTGTAGTTAACTCTCCTGTAATCAAATCTTCTTTTACAATTTCACCAGTTAAATTGTTCAAAGAAATTATTTCAGTACTTTCATCTGTAGCTGCTATAAAAATGGTTGGAACACGTTTTAATTTTTTTTGTTGGGATAAATGGGCAATTAAATTTTGTTCTAAGTTAGAAAAATCATCATCATTCCAAGCTTGGATTAAAGTTAATTTGATGTCGGCAAATTTAGCTGTCATATTGCCAGCATATTGTGTGCCATAAAAAATATGTGAAGAGGGATGTAAAGTAATGCCTACAACTTCTTCAACTATGGATAAATCTCTTGGTGGTTGTAAGGCAAACGGTTGCCAAAATACGGTAAGTTGTTCGGTTTTTAAAATACAAGGAGAAGGGATTGCATGCAATTCTTCACTTTGTGGGGCGTAATCAAATTGATTTAACCAACGAGTGGTAAATTCAATGAGTGCTGTTTTTTCAGGTATGTCCATAAATTGTTTTTGTCTCTTGTTAACAGTTTTCCTTAATAATTATTATACTGATTAAGATTAGCCTTGCACCATGTAATTCATTGCTTATTTTTAATTATGTGAGATAAGCGTCAGGACAAAAATTTGTAAAGAAGTTTCAGGTTAACATGATGTTTTAGTATAAAGTACTCATATCAGAAAGTGAGATTTTCTTTTTTAGTTGAACAAGATTTATGATAAATACAAAATACCTTGATAACTATTTATAAAATAGCAATTTTAATTTGCTTGCTATCCTTTGCTGAAACGTTAAAATAAGAAAGGATTTTTTTATCCTTGTAATGCAGCAATGGCGTTAGACATTACAATTTTTTTTAAAAGTAAAATAGCGTAAGTAGGATTATTATAATTAAATAATATGTTTATTTTGAACAATCATGTAACGATTTAATTTGGTAGCCAAAGTCAAAAAAACTTTAGTTTATAAGTTAACCATAGAAATAATATCGATGAGATATATGTTTAGGGATGGTTCATAAAGTGAGTGAAACTTTTGAACATTGATAACGCCTTAAATTTTAAAAAGATATTGTACAAATAATATCGGTTTCACATAATATAATAACAAAAATAACACAAATAAAATAATGAATACCATATTTGAATATTTAGTTAACAACCATTATTTATCATTGTTAAAATAAACGTTTATTATTGATAATAATATTCTACCTATAATTAATTAAGATTAATAAAGAGTGTAGAATAATGAAAAGAATGCTAATCAACGCAACTCAGCAAGAGGAGTTGCGCGTTGCGCTCGTTGATGGACAACGCTTGTATGATTTAGATATTGAAAGTCTTGGGCATGAGCAAAAAAAAGCCAACATTTATAAAGGCAAGATCACTAAAATAAACCCAAGTTTAGAAGCGGCTTTTGTCTCTTATGGTGGTGAGCGAGATGGATTTTTACCATTAAAAGAGATTGCTGAAAGTTATTTCCCCGCTAATATTTCGGGCCGTCGTAGTATTAAACATCTACAAGAAGGGCAAGAAGTTCTAATCCAAATTGAAAAAGAGATCCGTGGTAAAAAAGGTGCAGCATTAACGACTTATATTAGCCTAGCGGGTAGCTATTTGGTACTGATGCCTAACGATCCCCGAGCGGGTGGTGTTTCACGCCGTATTGAAGGTGAAGATCGAGCAGATTTAAGACGCATTATTGATGCGATTGAAAAACCAAGAGGAATGGGGGTTATTGCTCGAACTGCGGGTGTAGGTAAAAGTCAGGAAGAATTACAACAAGATTTAGATGCCTTAGTCAACTATTGGACAGCTATTCAAAACGAAGCCAAAAACTACCCAGCTCCAAGCTTAATTCATAAAGAAAGTGATATTATTACCCGTGCATTTCGTGACTATTTGCGTGATGACGTGGGCGATATTTTAATTGATAACCCTAAAGTAATGGAAGTGGCTAAAAAGCGATTGGTTGATTTAGGTCGCGTTGAATATGTTAACCGTTTAAAACTTTATGAAGGTGATGTTCCATTATTTAATCATTTCCAGATTGAAGGGCAAATTGAGTCAGCATTCCAACGTGAAGTTCGCTTACCATCTGGTGGTTCAATCGTTATTGACACAACCGAAGCATTAACTGCTATTGATATTAACTCTGCTAAGTCAATTCGTGGTAGTGATATTGAAGAAACAGCGTTTAACACCAATCTTGAAGCAGCAGAGGAGATCGCTCGTCAATTACGTTTACGCGATTTAGGTGGTTTGATCGTTATTGATTTTATTGATATGACACCAATTCGTAACCAACGTGAAGTTGAAAACCGTTTAAAAGAGGCGATGAAAACTGACCGTGCCCGTATTCAAACTACGCGAATATCGCGCTTTGGTTTGCTTGAGATGTCTCGTCAACGTTTAAGTCCTTCATTACGCGAAGCAACCCATCATATTTGTCCTCGTTGTCAAGGTACGGGTACTGTACGTGATAACAATTCATTGTCTCTTTCTATTCTTCGTTTGATTCAAGAAGAAGCAATGAAAGATAATACCGTTCAAATTGATGTGATAGTCCCTGTACCAATTGCCAGTTATTTACTTAATGAAAAACGTCGAGCGATCACAAATATTGAAAAAATGCATCCTGATGTCAAAATTGTAATTGCTGGTGACGAAGAGATGGAAACCCCTCTTTATAAAGTTATTCGTAAACGTACCGGTGAAGAGACAGATATACTCAGTTATAATCTTCCTAAACTGATTCGTGAACTTGAAGAAGAGGAAGAAGAGCAAACGACAGATGTTATTGTAGAACAAGCTATATTATCAGGGCCTAAAGTCGAAGCTTATGCAACACCAAAAGTTAAAGCTGAGCCAAAAATTAAGAAATTATTTAATTTATGTAATACTATTTTAGGTAAAGTAAATAAATTATTTGCTGCTGAAAAACCTAAACCTGAGCCAGAAGTTAAACAACCATCACAAAAACGACGTGATAATCAACGTTCTAATAATCGACGCCAGCGTAATAATCGTAACAACAATGCTGTTAATAATATTATTGCTATGGTGACGCCGGCAACAGAAACCAATACGAAAGAGACGCCAAATAGAAGCAGTGGACGTCGTACAAGACAAAACAATAATGCAAATGCATCAAATACGATAAATGCTACTGCTAAGGTAGATAAAACGGTTAATGAAGCCACAGCTATTAAGCCAAAAGAGCCTAAACCACGACGTCAACAACGTACTTTAACTAAAAGTGTCCGAGTTAAAAATAGTGAAATGATCGATCATGTTGTCGATGAAAAAGTTATTATTCCAACTTTATTATTACCAATTATTGTTGATCAACCAATGAGTAACAATGTTGCTGATATTCAACCAAAACGTCAACGTCGTACATCTAGACATTTGCGTATGAATGGTCAGCGCAACAAGCGACGCGTAAGAAATACTGAACAAAAACAGTCACCAATGCCATTGCTATTTGCTGCTGCATCACTCGAACTGGCCTTAGGTCGAGTATCTATTGATTATAGTCAATTGAAGCAGGAAGAACCAAAAATGACAACACAGGTGATTCCGACGTTATTAGTACCGGTTATTATTAAAGATAATGAAGTTGTAGCGACCAATGACATTAAAGATAATACCGATATGACGTTAAGCGATACCTCAGCAAATCAAGTAAACGTTGATATGCAACCTGATTTTGAAGAGGTTAAACAAAGTAATGACAGTGAGAAATCTGTTAATGTAACTGAACAAACAACTGGTCATTCTTCGGCTGTAATGACCAAAGCGTCAGCACCAGAATACGAAGTATCGAATGAAAGTATAAAGTCGCGTGAAGAGTCAGACTATCATTTTGATGGTAAAGGTAATGCTGGTGGTTTAAGTGCACAAGATCATGCTTATGCAGCTGCTAGTAAACCAGTAATATCAGAAGATTAATCCTTTAAATAGCTTAAAACACGGTAATAGAGAGTTGTTACCGTGTTTTATTTACTTATAATAGCGATAAAGATAAATATGATTATCTATATTTTCAAAAAAATAGTAACGTTTTTATTTATTATCTGCGTATTGACTCAGATTTGTTTCTGCTTAGTCTATTTTGCTCCACATTCAATGCTTAACTTTAATAATCTCAGTCTTGTTGATGCATATAGTGCCTTTTTTAAGCAATTACTGCAAGGTCAATTCAGATTATTATCAGGTGAAACCGTTCCATTTTTTCACACTTTATTAGCGACTTTTGAGCTTTGTATACTCGCTTTAGTGGTTGCTTTAGTAATTGGATTACCGTTAGGAATATTTCTTGGTTTGAGTAATATTAATTGGCTAAATAGTACAATTCGCTTAGGCTCGTTATTTCTATATTCTTGCCCTATAGTTATGCTTGTTGTTATTGTTATGCATTGGTTATCGCCTACTTGGACGATATCAATGAATTTTGACGTGTCGCCGTCAGTAGCTGGGACATCGTTACTTGATATTTTAATTGCATCAAAAACATTTAAATTACAAGCGCTATTTGATCAACTTCATCATTTGCTTTTGCCTATTATTATTTTAGCCATTCAACCAAGTATTATGACAATACAATTAGTGAGTCAATCAGTAAAAAGTACCTCACGTCAAAACTATATTAGAATGGCGATTATTCGTGAACGATCCCCATTTAAAGTTTTACGTCGTCATTTGTTACCTAATTCTATTCCTGCAACGATTCCACAGTTAACATACAATACGACAACGTTGCTGTTTTCGACAATGGTAATTGAAATTTTATTTAATCGTGTTGGTTTAGGGCAATGGGTGATGATTGCTTATCGTCATCATAATTATTCGATTATTGCTATTGCTATTTTGGCATGTGGTACGGTTATCAGTCTATTAACATTATTAGGTGAGGTTTCCGCAGTTGCTATTTATCCATTACGCCATAAGGTAAATTATGTCTAGGGTAACTAAATTAGTTAATACTATTGTATCTTGCTTTAATAAGCTACATAGTAATGTATATTTAATTATTAGTTTTTACGGCATATTAGCAATTGCATTTGTAGCATTATCGACTAAATGGTTTTTCCATGCTCATTTAAACCCTATTTATCCCGCCTCATTACCACCAGCTTGGTGGGCGAATGGTGATTTGAATCATATTTTAGGTACTAATGCTAAAGGACAAGATATTTTCGATTATTTATTGATTGGGTATCGTTCGACCATATCCATGACATTAAAAGCCGTATTTTATGTCATTGTTATTGGTGGGCTAATTAATTACTTAATGTTTTTTATCTCTTTTTTGCGACCGTTAGTTTTATTTATTTTTAAGTTTTGTATGGTTGTGCCACCGCTACTCGGTGTCATTGCCATTAGCATGGTATTTGAAGATGATATTACCAATATGTTATTAGTAGTAGGATTATCTTATACACCACGCTTTATCTATAATATTCATCAACGAGCGATTAATGAATGGCACAAAACTTACATTACCGCTTATCGATTGGATGGGTTGTCACCATTTTCAATTTTTAATCACTATATCTTACCTAATATTTTACCTGTATATTTGACCGAAATTGTCTCTTTATTTGGTTCGATTATTTTGGCCATTACTACCATAACTTTTTTAGGTTTTGCCAATGATATTTCTCGTCCCGATTTGGGTATGATGATGTTTAAAATGAAAGATATTATCGGTACTAATTATTTAGCCTTTCTTGCTCCAGGATTGGCTGTGGTCGTTACCATTACTTTGGTCTATTTATTCAATTTTGGATTATATGGCCGACGAGCAGGGCATTAATTATGGCTTTGTTAGATATTCGAAATTTAACCATAGAATTTATTACACCTGATGGTTTGCTTCGTGCAATCGATCGTGTAAGCTTAAAATTATCTGAAGGTGAAATTCGTGGTTTAGTTGGGGAGTCTGGTTCAGGAAAAAGCCTTATTGCTAAAGCCATTTTAGGGGTGACTAATCACAACTGGAAAATTTCGGCTGATCGTTTTCATTTTAATGATATTGATCTATTAAAACTGACTCCTAAACAACGTCGAAAAGTGATTAGTGATAATGTTTCTATGATATTTCAAGAACCACAATCATGTTTAGATCCCTCAATGAAAATTGGTCAACAACTCATAAATGCCATTCCAAGAAGAACATTTAAAGGGCATTGGTGGCAAAGATTCTTCTGGCGTAAAAATCGTGCTATTGAATTGTTGCATCGGGTAGGAATTAAAGACCATAAAGAGATATTGAAATCTTATCCATTTGAATTAACTGAAGGAGAGTGCCAGAAAGTAATGATTGCTATTGCTCTGGCTAATCGACCTAAATTATTAATTGCCGATGAACCTACTAATTCAATGGAAGCAACAACTGAGGCACAAATATTTAGACTTCTTGCAAGTATGAACCAAAATATTGGTACCACTATTCTTCTTATCAGTCATGATTTACAAATGGTGACACGATGGACAGATCGTATTAGTGTATTGTATTGTGGGCAAACGGTAGAAGTTGCTGATAGTGAGGATTTAATTAAATCACCTTATCATCCTTATACCCAAGCTTTAATTTATGCTATTCCTGATTTTGGTAAAGCGATGCCCCATAAAAGTCCCCTCAATACTTTACCGGGAGTGATTCCATCTCTTGAACATTTGCCGATAGGTTGCCGGTTAGGACCGCGTTGTCCTTATGCTCAAAAAAAGTGTATTCAAGCCCCTGAGTTAATACCGATAAAGGATCACTCAGTAGCTTGCCATTTTCCGTTAAATACGGATGAGTAGTAAATAATAGGAATATATCATGAGTCCAATATTAAAAGTGCGTAACTTATCTAAACAATTCAAAGTTCCTAAAGGTCTTTTAGGGCATTTACGGATTGATGCGGTTAAGCCATTGTCGTTTTCTCTAAGTGAAGGTAAAACATTGGCCATTATTGGACAAAATGGCTCCGGAAAGTCAACCTTAGCGAAAATGTTAGTTGGTATGTTAAAACCTGACAGTGGCGATATCTGGATTGATGGTAATAAAGTTGAATATGGTGATTATAGTTACCGTTGCCAACTTATTCGCATGATATTTCAACATGTCGAAAGCTCTTTTGATCCAAGATTACGTATTGGTCAATTGTTAGAAATCCCATTAAAACATAATACTAAATATAATGCTCAAGAACGTGAAAAGTTAATTAGTGAAGTCTTAAAGCAAGTTGGATTGTTACCTGAACATGCTTCTTATTATCCTTCGGTAATGGCGGCGGGACAAAAGCAACGAGTGGCATTAGCTCGAGCATTAATTCTGAAACCTAAAGTGATAATTTTAGATGAAGCTTTAGCTGCTCTAGATATTTCAATGCGTTCGCAAATTGTGAACTTAATGTTATCGCTGCAAGCGGAGCAAAATATTTCTTATGTATACGTTACTCAAGATATAGGGATGATGAAACATATTAGCGATGAAATTTTAGTGATGCATAATGGCGAGCTAGTTGAATATGGTAATACGGCTGAAGTATTAGCTTCACCATTAAGTGACATTACCCAAAAATTAATTAATAGCTATTTTGGCGAAGCATTAACCGCTGATACTTGGCGTACTGACACTCGTGCTTTCTAAGATTTCATGTCTTTAACAGCCATTTTACTGTGACAACCATTCAAGTATTATCTCCTATTGAATTCGCTACTATACTGATTTTTTAAATCTTATTTCTATTATTGTTCAATAAAAATCTCGACAAATATTATAAAACCCACTATATTTAGCTATACAGATATCTAGACGTCTATTTTAACTGTTCAAAAATAACTGATTATTTTAGGAGCTGTTGTTATGCCTATTTGTATTCCAGACTCATTGCCCGCTGTTGATGTATTACGCAATGAAAATGTATTTATTATGACTTCATCGCGTGCCAAAACCCAAGAAATTAGACCTCTTAAGCTTCTCTTTCTCAATTTAATGCCTAAAAAAATCGAGACTGAAAATCAATTTTTTCGGCTTTTATCGAATTCACCTTTACAAGTGAATGTTCAATTATTACGTATTGATCAGCGCGAATCAAAAAATACACCAATGGAACATTTAAATAGCTTTTATTGTGATTTTGATGATATTCGACATCAGAATTTTGATGGACTTATTATAACGGGAGCACCATTAGGAAAAGTACCTTTCTCTGATGTGGTTTATTGGCCTAAATTAGCTGAAATTATTACTTGGGCAAAAGAACATGTAACTTCAACAATGTTTGTTTGTTGGGCTGTGCAGGCTGCTTTAAACGTTTTGTATGATTTGCCAAAATTTACTCGCAGCCAGAAATTATCAGGCGTTTATCAACATCACATTATTAAGCCGAATGCGATTTTATCTCGAGGATTTGACGATACCTTTTTAGCACCTCATTCTCGTAATGCTGATTTCCCCAAAGATAAAATCATAAATTACACCGATTTAACAATTTTAGCCGAGTCCGATATTACAGGACCTTATCTAATGACCACGGCAGATAAACGCATGGCATTTGTAACAGGGCATCCAGAATACGACTCTTTCACCTTAGCCAATGAATATTTTCGTGATATTAAAGCCGGTATAGACCCCAATATTCCAGAAAATTATTTTCCTGATAATAATCCAAATCTGACCCCTAAAGCCACATGGCGCAGTCATGCTTATTTACTATTTAGTAATTGGCTTAACTATTACGTCTATCAATTAACACCATATGATTTAACAACACGTAATATGACGGTTGATGATTAAAAGGAAGTTAATTTATAAAGCTTGTTTGTATATAGATGTGGAGAATATCGATTATGGAAAATAACTAAAAATTTATAAATAAAACATGCTGTTCACTTGTTAGCGTAAAATAAAAAAGAAAACCATTTAATAGATAAATAAAATTCTAAAATATAAATATTATTCAATCTATTATTGATTTTGTAGTATAGGAAATAAAAATAAGATTAATGAAATATTATAAACTCAGTACTCAAAAAAAATGGCAATATTGGCAACAACCCGTTTTCGAAAATCATTTAGTTAGCTATAACTTTATTGATTTATCCAGAACGCAATTACAAGAATCTAGTTTTGAAAAAGCTCGTTTTGATTATAGTTCTGCTTAAGATGAAGTAATTAAATATTGCATTAATTATCCTAATCAAGTTAACAGATCTATGGAATGCTATATAAACTATATTTTTATTATGGCTATAGTCACTATCGTTATGATAATGCCAAAGTTATCCAAGCTTTAAAAGAAGCGCTCACTACCGGTAGAGCGCTATTATTTGATTTAGTGGAATTAACTTATGAAATAAACTTGGTAATATAATTAGAAAATAAAATCCCCCACAAATTAACATCAACTGAAATACGTGAACAAGAACTGTTTTTTATTGATGAAAAGAACTAGAAAGAATTTAACTTAGAAAACTTATCGAATAAACCCTCTACATTATTTCATAGCGGAACTCAAAAAGTTATTTACTAAGTTTACACTGATAGTAAATACATTTATGCCCCTTATTTATTATTGCAACCAATATCAAAAGAGGATTAGGAAAAACATATTAAAGCAATCAATCCTAATGGAGTTATAATTTCCGATAAATTATATGTTTTTTAAAAGAGTAAATAAAATGTCTATATATAAAATACTTAATCCAGAAAGAAATCTACTCAACATAATAGAAGAGATTAGCTCTTGAATGGAGGCATTATAAATAACGATATCCAGAGATAAGAGTAAATAATCAATTAGAAAAAAACTGTTCAAATATTCATTTATTTGTTGCATTTTGGTTTGAAAACGAATCAGTAGAAATAATTAATAAATTGAAACTATTTGCTGATTAATCATTATCAAGGTGCTCTTAAATGGGAACTTCGTGAGCATAAGCGGGCATATCTACCCGTAACAAACTTGGTAATAATTATTTTATTTAATATACAATAAGTTATAAAAACATCCAGTTCTTATATCCAGTAAATTTGAATTTAGAGTATTCTTTTTGATATTTATTTTGCCGAAAATAAGTAGTTTTTCTGACTGTATACTTATAGGCAATAAGAAATTACCGATTTGGTCGCCTTATTTTGACTTTTTTCCGCTTATTAGTCTTTTAAACAAGTATTCATTAAACGAAAAAGTATGAAATCAATCAATTTAAAAAGCTAAGGATAAAATCTTAGTAATTGTAAAAAACAAAAGATAAAATCCTTATCTTGCATCATGTTAGGCATAGTTATATTATGGATAACAGTGCTATATTAATTAAGGAATTAAATATGTTAAAGTCAATTGATCCAACTACCACTTCTTCTTGGAAATCTCTTCAAGCGAGTTATGAAAAACATCATGAAAAGACAATTGCGCAAATCTTAAATGACGAGCCTAAGCGTGTTGAAAAACTGAGTATTCCTTTTGAAGATGAGTTTTTGGTTGATTTGTCAAAAAATAGAGTGACACAAGAAACTTTAGAGGTTCTTTATAAACTTGCTGATGAATGTGATTTAAATGGCGCTATTAACGCCATGTATAGCGGTGAGAAAATAAATCGTACCGAAAACCGCGCTGTATTACATGTTGCGCTCCGTAATGTTTCAAATACGCCGATTTTTGTCGATGGTAAGAATGTGATGGATGATGTCAACACAGTATTGGCTAAGATGGAATCGTTTAGTAAAAAGATCATTAGTGGAGAATGGAAAGGTTATACAGGTAAAGCAATTACCGATGTAGTTAATATTGGTATTGGCGGTTCGGATCTTGGTCCTCATATGATTACCGAAGCATTACGCCCTTATAAAAATCATTTAACAATGCATTTTGTTTCGAATGTCGATGGTACTCATATTGTTGAAGCGCTTAAAGGTTTAAATCCTGAAACTACTTTATTCTTAGTGGCATCTAAAACATTTACCACACAAGAAACCATGACAAATGCTCAGACTGCTCGTAAATGGTTACTTGATGCAGCCAAAGATGAAAAAGCCGTTGCTTTGCATTTTGTTGCACTTTCAACCAATGCTAAAGAGGTTGAAAAATTTGGTATTGATACTTCCAATATGTTTGAATTTTGGGATTGGGTTGGAGGTCGTTATTCTTCTTGGTCGGCAATTGGCTTGTCAATCGTTTTATCAATTGGTTTTGACAACTTTAAAGAGTTTTTAGCTGGAGGTCATGCTATGGATAAACACTTCCAAAGCGTATCAATCGAGAAAAATATTCCAGCATTACTCGCGTTAATTGGTATTTGGTACAATAATTTCTGTGGAGCAGAAACTGAAGCAATTTTACCGTATGATCAGTATATGCACCGCTTTGCAGCTTATTTCCAACAAGGAAATATGGAATCAAACGGTAAGAGTGTTGATCGTAATGGACATAAAACTTCTTATACAACAGGCCCAATTATTTGGGGAGAACCAGGGACTAATGGTCAACACGCATTTTATCAATTAATTCACCAAGGTACTAAATTAATCCCATGCGATTTTATTGCACCAGCAATCAGCCATAATCCAGTGGGTGATCACCATCCGAAATTACTGTCTAACTTTTTTGCGCAGACCGAAGCTTTAGCGTTTGGTAAAACCGCTGAGCAAGTTGAACAAGAATTCATTGCAGCAGGTAAAACACTTGATGAAGTTAAATCAATTGTACCGTTTAAAGTTTTTGAGGGTAATAAACCAACAAATTCAATTCTCGTGAAAAAAATAACACCTTATACTCTTGGAGCATTAGTCGCTATGTATGAACATAAGATCTTTACACAAGGTATTATTCTTAATATCTTTAGTTTCGATCAATGGGGTGTAGAGCTTGGTAAGCAATTAGCTGGTCGCATTTTACCTGAATTGGCAGATGATAAACCGGTTGATTCTCATGATGATTCGACTAATAATCTAATTAATCAATATAAGAAATGGCGTTAAGAAGTTTAAATGATTAAATTTGCTTAGCTAAAATAAAAAACCTTCAGTTTAGACTGAAGGTTTTTTTATAATTAGCTTAAGTGAAAAAATTATTTTTTCACACGCATTATTGGTGTTTTACCTGCTTCAACAGAACCAGAAAGTTTAGTTAATTCTACCACTGTTTCCATATTAGAAATAACCACTGGTGTTAACACTGATTTAGCTTTACTTTCAAGTAATGGCAGATCGATTTCAATGATCGTATCGCCTACTTTTACTTGTTGACCTTCTTCAGCAATTCGCTTAAAGCCTTCACCTTTTAACTCTACTGTGTCGATACCAAAATGAACAAAAAGCTCAATTCCTTCATCTGACTCAATTGCAAAAGCGTGATTGGTTTCGAAGATTTTGCCAATTTTACCGTTTAAAGGTGCAACAATTTTATTACCAGAAGGTTTAATTGCAACACCATCACCAACGATTTTTTCAGCAAAAACCACATCTGGTACATCTTCGATTTTGACTATTTCGCCACTTAAAGGTGCAATAATTTCGATGCTATTTTTATTATCATCGGATACTAATTGCTTGATTTTATCGAATAGACCCATCATTGTCTCCTAACAAATTTGCTTTTCAGCGGTATAATTTTCAATTAAGTCAATAATTTCTTTGGCTGTAGCTTTTTGTAATACTGTATCAGCAAACTTTTTCGCCTCTTCAAAATTAGTATTGCGAATCAATTTCTTAATTTTTGGAATTGATACCGCACTCATACTAAATTCATCAAGCCCCATACCTAATAATAAAATTGTTGCGCGTTCATCACCAGCAAGCTCACCACACATTCCAGTCCATTTACCTTCTTTATGCGATGCATCAATAACATTTTTAATCAATGTTAATACAGAAGGTGATAATGGGTTGTAAAGATGAGAAATCAATTCATTACCACGGTCAACAGCAAGTGTATATTGAGTTAAGTCATTCGTTCCGATACTAAAAAAATCTACTTCTTTGGCTAAGTGATGCGCAATCACTGCTGCTGCAGGGGTCTCAATCATCACACCGATTTCGATATTTTTATCAAATGCTTTGCCTTCAGTCGTTAATTGTTCTTTAAGAATATTGATTTCAGATTTTAATATGCGAATTTCTTCCACTGAAATAATCATTGGGAACATAATACGTAATTTACCGAATGCAGATGCACGTAAGATTGCACGTAATTGGGCATGGAGTACTTCTTTACGATCTAAACAAATACGAATTGCACGCCAGCCTAAAAATGGATTCTCTTCTTTTGGTAAATGCATATAAGGTACATCTTTATCGCCACCAATATCCATTGTACGTACAATTACGGATAAACCATGAGTTGATTCAGCCACTTCTTTGTAAGCTTTAAATTGTTCTTCTTCATCAGGATAAGCATCGCGATCCATAAATAAGAATTCGGTACGGTATAAACCAACACCTTCATAACCGTTGCGTTCTGCACCAGCAATATCACGCACAGTACCTATGTTGCCACAAATTTCGACTTGGTGTCCGTCAAGCGTTACAGCTGGCAAGTCTTTTAATTTTGAAAGTTCTTCTTTATCGCTAATAAATTTTGCTTGAACTTGTTTTAATTTTTCTTGGGTGGTGTGATCTGGATTGATATAGATAGCATTATTAATTGCATCTAAAATAACAAAATCACCTTGTTTGATTTCTTGGGTTGCGTTAGATGTGCCTACAATGGCTGGAATTTCTAATGAACGAGCCATAATTGATGTATGTGATGTTCGTCCACCAGCATCAGTAATAAAACCTAATACCATGTCTAAATTTAATTGAGCGGTTTCAGATGGTGTTAAATCTGTTGCGACTAAAATACATGGTTGACTAATAGCACTTAAATCAACAATTTCAATACCTAAAATATTTTTAAGTAAGCGTTTACCAATGTCGCGAATATCTGCTGCACGTTCTTTTAAATATTCATCATCTAAATTTTCCAGTTCTTTAGCTTGAGTTTCAAAAACGGATTGAACTGCGGCATCAGCGGTAGAATGTTTAGATTGAATACGTGAAATAACTTCTTGTTCAAGATCTTCATCTTCAAGAAGCATGATATGACCTTCAAATATTGCTGCTTTATCTTCGCCTAATGTAGATTTTGCTCGCTCCATGATTGCATGTAATTGCTCACTTGATTTTTCTCGAGCTTCTTTGAAGCGTTCAATTTCAGCGTCAATTTTGTTATCAAGAATTTGTCTATTACTAATAACAATAGGCTCTTCTTTTAATAATAGCGCTTTTGCAAAAGCGATACCGGGGGAAACAAGTATACCTGATACCATAAATTTAATCCTTATTCAATTTTAAAACTGTTCATAGCTAATTTGGAGTTATTATTCTAATTCTGGAATTAGTTTTACAAGATGTTGTACTGCTTCTTTTTCATCTTCGCCTTCGGCTGAAATAGTAATTGTTGTTCCTTGTGTTAAACCTAAAGTTTGTAATTTAAATAAGCTTTTGGCACTTGCACTTTTACCATTTGAAGTAACGGTAATTTCAGCATTAAAATTTTTGGCTTCTTTGACAAATTGCGCCGCTGGACGGGTATGAAGACCATTTGATGCCGTAATTGTTACATCTTGTTTATACATATTATTTTTGCTCCTAAAAATATTTTCTTTTCAGCAACCAATATAAATAAAAACTGCATGAAAGGCTAGTAAGATTTCATAGATCTTTGACATTCATTGAATATTATTAGCCATAATTTATAGAGATAGCTAGATTTTATCAGTATCGGTAAATTCGAGTGATTTTATCACTACATTTTCTAAATTCTACCTGCCCATGAATACCATGTTTGATATTCTCAAAAACGACTTCTTCACTGCCATCAAGTTGTGAAGCTCTAATTTCTTTACGACAGAATGTTTCAAATCGTTGCAGTTCTTGCTCGCCATTACCTAATTTATAAGTTTTAGGTAAATTTTGACCGGTTACATAAGTGTGTATCTTATCTTGCACATTAAGGATAATCACGCCATTATTTGAAACTAATGTACCACAAGCGGTTAATGATATAGCTAAAACTGCATAAAAAGATAGTAGTAGAGGCAATTTAACCATTAATCTTAATAACTTCAAAATAATTCCTTTATAAAGCTCAGTAACCTGTTTATTATTTATAGCAAGTTTAGAATTATATACTAAAATTGTGGAAAGTGCAGAAATGCATTTTTTGTGATATGACAACATCAAGGTGGCGTAATGGCGGAAACTATTAATTATGACGAACTTAATCGTCAATTAGTCCAATATAAAGTAGGGATTACAGCAGCTGAGTTGCATGGTTTTATCGTCGGTATTTTAGCTGGAGGTAACCATGATGAGAGTTGGCGTCCTTTAGTTGAAGATATGTTAAATAATGGTCAAACTGTTGTTGCACCTCTGAATGAGCAAATTACTAAACTTTATCAGTTAACTAAGCAACAACTCTTAGATGAGGATTTTGAATTTCAATTGTTTCTTAGTGACAAAGATTTGTATGCACAAATTGATGATTTAGTTGGTTGGGTAAATCATTTTTTACTTGGTATAGGGCTGGTACAACCCAAAATTAATCGAATTAAAGGTGATGTGGGAGAAGCTATTTATGATTTACGTCAAATTGTTAATTTGGGCTATGATGAGCAAGAAGATCAACAAGAACTTGAGTTTGCGTTTGAAGAAATTAAAGAGTATGTACGCATAACATCAATGTTATGTTTTGACGAATTCAATGAAACTGAAATAACACCAACAATTCATTAAGATTAACTAGTAACTAATCTTAATTAAGGTCGTCATAATGATGAAAACAGATATTAAAACAGAAATTATTTTGCGTCGTGAAAAGTTGCTTGCGCAGATGGTGCCCAATAGTGTTGCTCTTTTTTTCGCTGCTCCTGAAGTAACACGAAGTAACGATACTCATTATCCATATCGACAAAATAGTGATTTTTGGTATTTTACCCTTTTTGCTGAGCCAGAGTCAGTGTTGGCTGTGATTAAACAACAAGATAATAGTGCGCGGTATGTATTATTCAATCGAAAAAAGGATCCTTTGGCAGAGACATGGACGGGATATCGTTTAGGTCAGCAAGCTGCATTGGCATCAATTTTCGTTGATGAAGCTTATCTTTTTGATGAAATTGATACCATACTGCCCGATTTCTTAAATGGTAAAACTGCAATTTATCATGCTGATCAGCTTTATCAATATGCCGATAAAATTATTAACCAAGTACAGGCGACTTTAAGACAAGGGGGTAGATTAAATTTAGTGGCACCAAGCTCTATCATTGATTGGCGACCAATAGTGCATGAGATGCGGATGTTTAAGTCCGATTTTGAGATGCAACTATTACGTAAGGCATGTAAAATTAGTGCAGTGGCACATGTTAGAGCAATGCAAAAATGTGCGCCTTCAATGTATGAATATCAATTAGAAGCCGAAATTTTACACGAATTTGCTTGGCACGGTGCACGCTTTCCATCTTATAACACCATTGTTGGTGGTGGCAATAATGGTTGTATTTTGCATTATGAAAATAATAGTGAGCAGTTGAAAGATGGGGATTTGGTTTTGATTGATGCGGGGTGTGAGTATCAATACTACGCAGGAGATATTACTCGAACATTTCCAATTAATGGCAAATTTAACCAAGCACAACGTGAGATTTATGATATCGTTTTGGCTTCTCAATATCAGGCAATTCATCTTCTCAAACCTGGCACATCCATTAAA
This sequence comes from Gilliamella sp. W8136, assembly GCF_016101285.1. Classification (NCBI taxonomy): domain Bacteria; kingdom Pseudomonadati; phylum Pseudomonadota; class Gammaproteobacteria; order Orbales; family Orbaceae; genus Gilliamella; species Gilliamella sp. W8136. The sequence goes on along the minus strand of NZ_JACFQU010000017.1, from coordinate 54,983 downwards.
GACGTTAATGACCAAGTCGTACGAACGATGGTGATAGGTTTAGTTAAGTTAGGCATTATGCAAGGTGATGTAGACAGTCTAATTGCTAATAAAGCCTATTTGGCGTTTTATATGCATGGTTTAGGGCATTGGCTTGGCATTGATGTGCATGATGTTGGTAGTGGACGAGATCGAATTTTAGAACCAGGAATGGTGTTAACTGTAGAGCCAGGATTGTATATTAATAAAGATGCTGATGTACCAGATCGCTATAAAGGTATTGGCATTCGTATTGAGGATAATATTTTAATTACCGAATCTGGTAATGAAGTTTTGACCGCGGATGTTCCTAAAGAGCCTGAACAAATTGAACAATTGATGGTCAATCACTTGTAGAGTATAGATATCTATTGCCATAACACTTTCGAGATATAGGTTATGGCTTTGTTGTTGTCACTTAAAACGATTATGTGAATAATTAGTCCAAACTAATGGATTTATCTCGATTAAAGATAATTTTTATTTTCTGATCTTTCGCTGCAATAGGTTGATACTTCCACATTTTCATTGCACTAATTACTGATCGATTAAAGATATTATTGGGTTTTGCTTCTATAATCCGAATATTTTCAATACGTCCATTACTGTTTATATCAAACAGTGCTATCACATAACCTTCTAAACGCATATCAAGTGCTCGGCGAGGATACTCGGGTTGATTGCGACTAATCGGTGAGGGATTACCTGAGTATCGACGACTATCAGATATTTGTGGGGCAACTGAAGTATTAGAGATATTTTCAGCAATGACTTCTTGCCTTACTTGTTGACGTGATGCTTTTTGCACAGGACGGTGTTTTTTCTTAGGCTTATCTTTTTGTTTTACAACAATATCTTTTTCAGTTGTTACTGCAGGTTTGTCAGGTATTGTTTCTTCAATAGGTTCAGGTTCAACAATTGGTGTCTCTTCAATTGGTTTGTTATCAATAATTTCACTGTCTTGAGCACCTTGAATATCAGGTGTATTTTCAACTAATGATTGTTCTGGAGCAGCAAGAGAAAAATCAATCATTATGGCTTTAATTGAATTATCGCCCTCATCTGCAACGATGTCTTTTACAAATAGCGTAGAACAAAACAATAAAGTAAGTATACACAAATGTGACATTACAGCAATAAATGCATATAAATAAACACCTCTTTCCTCTTTCTTAGCAATGGATTGAGGGATCTTTTCATCACTGATATCTATATCAAAGTTAATCTTCATACTAATAAACATTTCTAACTTAAGGTGGGTATTTTAAATGAAAATGCTTATCATTTGTAGTTTTTTTTAAAATATGATCCGCAACTCTTGTTGCATAAAAATATTTATCAGATAATAGCAAGATTAATATCTATTATTTCTAGCGGTTAAACTGATGAATAATCCATCAATGAATCAAATACTCGATCTGGTAAAAGATGATTTAGTTAAAGTGAACCAAGCTATACAAGCTGAACTAAGTTCAGATGTGGCTTTGATTAATCAGTTGGGCAATTATATTATTAGCAGTGGAGGAAAGCGTATTCGTCCTGTTATTGCTTTATTAATTGCTAAAGCACTTAATTATCAAGGTGACAAACATATTATTACGGCCGCTTTTATTGAATTTATTCATACCGCCACCTTATTGCATGATGATGTAGTAGACGAGTCTGATTTAAGGCGTGGTAAATCGACCGCGAATGCTTTATTTGGTAATGCTGCTAGTGTATTAGTCGGTGATTATATTTATACACGTTCTTTTCAAATGATGGTGCGTACAGAATCGTTTAAGGTTTTGACTATCATGTCGGCAGCAACTAATGTTATTGCTGAAGGGGAAGTACAGCAATTAATTAATTGTAATGATCCTGATATTACCAAAGAACAATATTTAGAAGTTATTTATCGCAAAACAGCCCGTTTATTTGAGGCAACTTCACATTCTGCTGCGGTGTTAGCTGGTGCAAATGAACAGCAAGAGTTTGCCTTACAAGAGTACGGTAAATATTTAGGTACTGCCTTTCAAATTATTGATGACCTATTGGATTACAGTGCCGATAATAATCAAAAATTAGGAAAAAATTTAGGAGATGATCTTAATGAAGGCAAGCCAACCTTACCGCTCCTACACGCCATGCATCACACTAAAAATGCTGAGGATGCTGCATTAATTCGTCGGGCTATAGAACAAGGCAATGGTCGACATTTATTAAATCGCATTTTACATATTATGGATGAATGTGGTTCACTTGAGTTTACCTTGCAAGCTGCTCAGGCGGAAGCCCGTAAAGCATCGGATGTTATTGCTATTTTACCTGACTCACCTTATAAACAAGCATTACAAGATCTAGCCTTATTGTCAGTAAAAAGAGAAAATTAATTAATCGGTAAATGTTAAGTAAGTTATTTAAGCGTCTATTTTATACTCAAATGTATCGTTTATCTCAAACTTTTTGGCATTAATTAAATAGACAATAAGTTCAATATATTAAAGTAAGGTATTTTTATGTTTAAAAGATCTTGGCCGGTTTTTTTGATTTTTGTTTCGATGATCTCCATTCAAGGTAGTGCTTCAATCGCCAAATATCTTTTTCCAGTGTTAGGACCTGAAGGTATGACCGCTTGGCGATTGTGTTTTTCGGCTATAATTTTAATTATCATTTTTAAACCTTGGCGAAAACCAATACCTAAACCGGCATTAAAATTTATATTTTTATACGGTATTTCAATTGGTTGTATGAATTTAGCTTTTTATAGTGCTATCGCTAGAATTCCTTTAGGCATTGCTGTAGCTATCGAATTGACAGGACCAATAATGGTAGCCATGTGTTCATCACGTCAATTGTTTGATTTTATTTGGTTAGGTATTGCCGTGATCGGATTAACTATGTTACTGCCTATTCATCAAGCGTCAGGGAATTTAGATCCTGTCGGTATTTTATTTGCTCTATTAGCAGGTAGTTGTTGGGCATGTTACATTTTATTTGGGCGTAAAGCGGGTGCTATTTATGGATCTTCAAGCGTCGCTATTGGGTCGGTAATTGCTTCGTGCTTTTTATTTCCCATTGGTGTATGGCAAAGTGGTAGTGCTATGTTCTCGTTAGATCTGCTCCCTTTGGTGTTTGTTGTCTCTTTATTGGCCTCAGCTATTCCTTATGGATTAGATATGATTGCTCTACCAAAATTGCCTGCGCAAACATTTAGTACTTTAATGAGCTTATCACCTGTTTTTGCTGCGCTTTCTGGTTTAATTGTGTTGCACGAACAATTATCGAGTTATCAGTGGTTAGCAATTGTGTTTATTATTGTTTCATCAATAGGTACCGTGCTCACCATGAATCGCCCAACAAAGATTGAATCAGTTAAATCAGGTAATTAACAAAATTATCGCGCTGTTGAAAGCGCGATTTTTTTGATAGTCTAATGTTCAATTATGATCCTTTTAAAAGGAAAAAATTAAGCGTAGATTTAACGTGGAGGGAATCCCATTCCGCCGCCCATTAAACCTTTCATCTGGCGCATCATCTTCATCATGCCACCACCTTTCATTTTCTTCATCATTTTTTGCATATCGTCAAACTGTTTTAAGAGTTTATTTACATCTTGTACTTGGGTTCCTGAACCCATTGCAATTCGACGCTTACGTGAGCCTTTAATGATTTCAGGATTTGCACGCTCTTTGAGCGTCATTGAGCCAATAATTGCTTCCATTTTGATAGTGATTTTATCATCCATTTGTGCTTTGATATGATCCGGCAGTTGACCTACACCAGGTAATTTTGCCAGCATTGCACCCATACCGCCCATATTGCGCATCTGTTTAAGTTGATCTTGAAAATCATTAAAATCAAATTTATCGCCTTTTTTCAATTTTTTGGCGATTTTTTCTGCTTTCTCGCGATCGACATTACTTTGTAATTCTTCAATTAACGAAATAACATCACCCATACCCAAAATACGAGAGGCAATACGATCAGGATAGAATGGTTCTAAAGCATCGGTCTTTTCACCCATTCCCAAAAATTTAATTGGTTTGCCAGTAATATTGCGAATAGAAAGCGCTGCACCACCACGAGCATCTCCATCAACTTTAGTTAAAATCACACCAGTGAGTGGTAATGCATCATTGAAAGCTTTCGCGGTATTGGCTGCATCTTGTCCGGTCATGGCATCCACAACAAACAGGGTTTCAATTGGGTTTATTGCTTGATGAAGAGCCTTGATTTCGTCCATCATGTCATTATCGACATGTAAACGACCTGCGGTATCGACAATAAGTACGTCAAAAAATTGTAGTTTAGCGTGTGAAATGGCTTTATTTACAATATTAACTGGTTTTTCATTAATATCAGATGGAAAAAATTCGACATCAATGGCTTTAGCTAGTGTTTCTAACTGCTTAATTGCCGCTGGTCGATAAACATCGGCAGATACAACCAGTACTTTTTTCTTCTGTTTTTCTTTTAAGAATTTGGCTAGTTTTGCAACACTGGTGGTTTTACCTGCACCTTGTAAACCCGCCATTAAGATTACTGCGGGTGGCTGGGTTGCTAAATTGAGTGAACTGTTAACTTCTCCCATTGCAGCCGTCAGTTCGGCTTGAACTATTTTAATAAACTCTTGGCCTGGTGTTAGGCTTTTATTGACATCTAAACCTACAGCTTTTTCTTTAACTTGATTAATAAATTCACGAACAACAGGTAGCGCAACATCGGCTTCAAGTAGAGCCATTCGGACATCGCGCAGTGCTTCTTTAATATTATCTTCAGACAGTCGCCCACGACCACTGATATTGCGAAATGTCTGTGATAAACGGTCGGTTAAATTCTCAAACATGTTAACTCTCAATAAATAAAAAAATTTTGATTATCATATCAGAAAATTTTAAGAAGTCCCATGATCATAATTGTGTATTGACTTGACACCAAATTATCTTCCTGTTCAAATGAAGATAGATAAACAAAGGTGTATTACTTATAAAAGGTAATGAAGAGATAGAATAAATACAAAAGGAGAAAAATTGAATATGGCAAAAGTGATTCAAACCGAAAAAGCCCCAGCAGCAATCGGACCATATGTTCAGGCAGTCGATTTAGGCAATATGCTATTTGCATCAGGGCAGATTCCTTTAGTCCCTGAAACGGGTGAAATGCCAGATTGTGTTAAAGAACAAGCAAAACAAAGTTTAGCCAATGTTAAAGCAATAATCACATCGGCAGGTTATCAAGTCAGTAATATCGTTAAAACAACTATTTTTTTAGCTGATATGAATGATTTTGCTGCTGTTAATGCGGTTTATGAAGCATTTTTTATCGAAAATAATGCCGGATTCCCTGCACGTTCTTGTGTACAAGTTGCTCGTATACCTAAAGATGCAAAAGTTGAAATTGAAGTCATTGCAGCTAAATAATTTTAACTAGTTTGATTAGCGCTAAAAAGTGCTAATCTTTGACAAAAAGTTTCAGGTAAACCCTACGTTTTAGTATAAAATTGAACTTAAATTGAATAATTTTTTCATTTAATATATCGTTGATTATTCTTATCAAAAATGATTGAAATTCCTAGTGAAAATTCAATTGAATTATTTACAGTTGAACTTGTATTTAGTGATTGATTGCCAATTGAGTTGATGCAATAATCTACAGTTATAAGTTATTGTGTCAATTAGGTTGTAATATGTTTGAAAAAGTAGAGTCCTATGCAGGGGATCCAATTTTATCTTTAGTTGCTGAATTTAATAATGATCATCGTGAAAGTAAAACTAATTTAAGTATTGGTTATTATTATGATGAAAATAGTGTTGTCCCTCAATTGGACTGTATTAAAATTGCTCGTGATTATATTTATCATAATCAACTAGATGCACAACTTTATTTACCAATGAGCGGTTTACCCTCTTATTGCCAAGCAATTCAGTCATTGCTATTTGGTGAAGAACATTCAGCCTATAAAGATAAACGCATTGCAACTATACAAACATTAGGCGGATCAGGTGCGCTAAAAATTGGTGCTGATTTTTTATATCGTTATTTTCCTAATTCACAAGTCTGGGTCAGTGATCCAACATGGGAAAATCATATTGCTATTTTTGGTGGCGCAGGTTTTAAAGTTAATACCTATCCCTATTTTGATTCACAAACATGTGGAGTCAAATTTGATGCAATGCTTGAAACATTGGAACAATTGCCTGCCAAAAGCATTGTATTACTGCATCCTTGTTGTCATAACCCAACGGGCGCAGATTTAACACCATCACAGTGGGATAAAGTAATTGCTGTATTACAAACACGTAATCTCATTCCATTTATGGATATTGCTTATCAAGGATTTGGTGAAAGTATTGAAAGTGACAGTTACGCAATTAAAAAAGCAGCTGAAGTGGGGCTTTGTGGTTTTATAAGTAACTCGTTTTCGAAAACATTTTCACTTTATGGGGAACGTGTTGGGGGGTTATCTGTGTTGTGTGAAAATGATGAAGCTGCTCATCGTGTATTCGGCCAACTTCAGGCAACGGTTCGTAAAAACTATTCTAGCCCAGCAGCTTATGGTGCCCAATTAGTCAGTTATGTTTTAAATAATCCTGAATTGAAAGCCAGTTGGTTTAAAGAAGTTGAATCAATGCGAAATCGTATTGTATCGATGCGTTCTACTTTAGTTAGTTTGTTAAAAACACAGGCGCCAGATCATAATTTTGATTATTTAGTTAAGCAGCGTGGTATGTTTAGTTATACTGGTTTTAGTAAACAACAAGTCACACAACTAAAAGATAATTTTGCTGTTTATTTGGTGGGCAGTGGAAGAATGTGTGTGGCAGGCTTAAATCACCATAATATTCATCGTGTGGCGGAAGCATTTGCTACATTAAAATAATCAAGTCACAAAAAGGAGAATATCTATGTTACGCAAGATGTTAATTCTAGTATTCGGTATTGCAATGACAACTCTAATTGTTGGATGTAATACAGTTAATGGTGTAGGCAAAGATGTTCAATCTGGTGGTAAAGCCATTTCGAAAACGGCTGAAAATGTTAGTGATAAATTATAATAAGGATGATTAATATATATTAATCATTTATAGATTATAAAAAGTAAAATGCGACATATTATAGTAGTTATATTTTTTTTACTTACTGGGTGCGGTTCGTTAAATTTTCGAACTGCACCTTTAACTATTGAAAACTGTCATTATTCAAGTATGATTAATACGGAATTTGTATTGAATCCTTTGCCGTCATATGTATTAAGTTATCCACATATTTATATTGCTCAAAGTCGACAAAGTAAACATTTACCAGCAAGTTATGCCGGCATGAAAGGAAAACTGACGGGTAATATTGAGGTTCGTGATTATCCTAAACAAACATTTTGGCGAGCGCAATCCTTATTTGATAGGGCTACATTATATGATGATGGCTATGATGATCTCTATATAAGCCCCACGCAAAAAGAAGCTCGTGACCGTAAAGCGAAATTTGTAGTAAGACAAGCGATTTTGCAAAACTGCCAGCTTATTTATATTGCTATTGATTCTTTGGCAAAAGATAGGGATAATCCTGCATTAATTGAATCTAACGATTTATCAATATATAAATAGATAAGATATTATATAAAAACAAATAATTAATAGTATTATTGATTAAGTTGATGGTTATAATATCAAGTTTTTTAACAAAATTTATTTCACTTTCTTATTTAATTTTTGATAATTTAACCCTTATAATTGTTATTATCTTGTAAAGATTATCAATTCTGCGTTTAATATGTTAGATTTAGCTTTTTTCATCGTTTATTACAATTTGATACCGAATCAACGTAATATATGAAATTTTACATGGGCAATTATTCATGCATGTATTTTGATTCCCTATATGTTAATGTCATTATGGGTTGAAAATACATATTGTTAATATGGCATAGAGATAATAGACACTATTGTAATAGTTGTGTTATCTGCTAATTTTTTTAAGGAAATAAAATGTCATCAAGTTTTGAATCAACTCTGAATGGAAAAGTCAAAAAAGCCGTTATCCCCGTTGCTGGTCTTGGCACTCGAATGTTACCTGCGACTAAAGCTATTCCAAAGGAAATGTTACCTGTGGTTGATAAACCACTTATTCAATATGTAGTAAAAGAGTGTATTGCAGCAGGCATTACTGAGATCATTTTTGTTACCCATTCATCAAAAAATTCAATTGAAAACCACTTCGATACTAGTTTTGAATTAGAAGCAATGTTAGAAGCGCGTGTTAAACGTCAACTTTTACAAGAAGTACAAAGTATTTTACCTAAGAATGTAACAATAACGAGTGTTCGTCAAGGTTTAGCCAAAGGGCTTGGTCATGCTGTATTGTGTGCTTATCCTTTAGTTGGTAATGAACCTTTTGCCGTCGTGCTACCAGATGTGATTATTGATGAGTATGAAAGTGATCTGACAAAAGATAATTTAGCGGCAATGATTAATAATTATCATGAGACCAAGCATAGTCAAATTATGGTTGAACCAGTACCGAAGGAGTTAGTTTCTTCTTATGGAATTGCCGATTGCCATGGTCAAGAATTGTCTGCTGGTGCTGTTACACAAATGTATAGTGTCGTTGAAAAACCATCAGTTGAAGAAGCACCATCCAATCAATCCGTCGTTGGACGCTATGTTTTATCTGAAAAAATTTGGCCTTTACTAGCTAAAACACCTTTAGGCACTGGCGGTGAAATTCAACTCACGGATGCAATTGCAATGTTACTTGAGAGCGATCCTGTCGATGCCTATTGTATTAAAGGCAGAAGTCATGATTGTGGTAATAAATTAGGCTATATACAAACCTTTATACAATACGCAATGCGCCATAAAAGCTTAGGTAATGATGTTACTGCATGGTTAAAAACAATTTAAACATTAATTTTGAATAAAAAAGGACGCTTCAAGCGTCCTTTTTTATTCTGCGTATTCTTTACTTAAATTAAACATCCGACTGTTCATTTTCAAGAGAAATATTTGGATCATAGAAAATATTCATATCCATAAGTCCCACTTCGCGATCGGTAGCGACTGCCGCAGTCATTGCCCCTGATACGTTGGCTAGTGTGCGTGCCATATCAATGATTGGATCGACAGCCAGAACCATACCTATTAATGGGAAGTATTCAGCCATGCCCATACCAGATAAAACCACTGTTGCAGCAACTGTTGCTGTACCAGGAATACCGGCAATACCAATTGAACCAATCACGACCACAATGACCAGCATAATATAAAATTGGAAATTAGTATCAATACCCACCATATGCGCAACCATAACGGCAAGTAGCGCAGGAAAGAAACCTGCACAACCATTCATACCCATAGTACTACCAAGTGAACCGACCAAATTTGCTGTGCCTGTATTGACTCCCATACGTACCGTTAAAGTTGAGATAGTCATGGGTAATGTACCAACTGATGAGCGGCTGGTAAAGGCTAATAACCACGTTCCCATGGCTTTTTTAATAAACATGACAGGTGATATACCGTGAATCATAACAATTAAAACATGCACAATTAACATGATCAATGTGGCAATGTAGATGGCTGCAACAAAACCTGATACTTCAACAATTGCAGGTATACCATTAGAAATAATGGTTCTAGCTAGAAGGGCGATGACTGCATATGGCATATACTTAATGATGGTCATGGCAATTGACATCACAATTTTATAAAGTGCTTCAATAAAGGTTTTAAACAGAGCAATAGGTTGTGGATTTTTCTTTTCCATTCGATTGGCAGCAATCCCCATAAGAGCAGAAAAAATAACTAATCCAACAATATTTTCTTTAACCATTGATGCAATGATATTACTTGGAATAAGGTTTACAAAAGTATCAATTATATTAGTGTATTGTTTAGCTTGAGCATGATGATCAGTTGTAGAGCTGATTTCTCCTAATGCAAACAAATTAGCCAAAGCAATACCAACGATACAAGCAATTGCCGTGGTAAACAGTAACCAGAATATCCCTCTAAATGCGATTTTTGGTAGGTTTTCTTTACCAGAAAAATCGATAATGACTTTAACAATAGAGACAAATATCAAAGGAATGACTAGCATGCGAATAAAGGCAATAAAAGCACGTCCAAAAAGACCATACCATGTAGCTGTCTCTTGCATCCAAACATTTGATGTATCAGGGAACCCTGCTGCAGCTTGTATACCTAAACCAAGCACAGCACCAAGTATTAACCCAACTAACATACGAAGAGAAAAATTAATTTTTTTATCTTGTAATGGTTTCATCACTCCAAAAAAACAAACTAGCAGTAGTCCAATACCAATTAAAGTTTGATAGTGTGTGATAGATAGGAACTTTTCAAAAAAAGTTCCTTGAAAAATGGGATCTGACATAATTGCCCCTTTATTGTGATAATTTAATCATCGAATAAAATCATATTAGTAATCTTACTTAATTTATGATGCACTGATTTTTGTATTAAGTAAGATAGTTTGTATTATTTAGTTGTTATTGCTAACAATAATGATTTATCTATTATTTAGCTATTGAACCTACAATATTTAAAATGTCCCATGGTCTTGAAAATGGCGGCGCATAAAGAAAGTCCATCATTGCTAATTCATCAATCTTCATTTCTGCCCATATGGCAGTTGCTAATGTATTTACTCGTAAAACAGCGCCACTGCCACCCGCAATTTGTCCACCTAAAATGGTGCGGGTCTCGGCGTGATAAATTACTTTTGCTGTTACCTCAGTTTGCCCTGCAACATAGTTACTGTGATTTTTATCTTTAACAATAACTGTTTTATAAGCAATACCCGCTTTTTGAGCTTCTTTTTCGGTTAAGCCTGTTCGTCCAGCCTCAATATCAAACGCTTTAAATGCTGAGGTACCGATGGTTCCAGGGAATTCACTCTGTCCTCCTCCTAGATTTTCACCAACTATCTTGCCCAGTTTGTTCGCACCTGTGGCAAGAGGAATGTAAACCATCGCTTTGCTGACTTTATGCTGCAATGCAGCGCAGTCACCTGCTGCATAAATATCCGGAAGATTCGTCCGTCCATAGCTATCGGTAATAATAGCGCCATTTGGTAGCATATTAAGACCAATATTTTGATAAATTTCACTGTTAGGTTTCACTCCAGTTGCGATAATAACCATGTCAGCAAGATAAGTATCTTTATTGGTAATTACGTGAGTGACATGCTGTTCCCCTATAAAACCTTGTACTTGTTCTTGTAGATGTAAATCACAATGTTGTTTAATGTTCTTTGCAATTACGTCGGTAATTTGTGCATCGAATGCATCGACCAGCACTCTATCATCTAACTGAATTAATTTGACTTGCTTATTTAAAGCAACAAATGACTCGGCAATTTCAAGTCCTATAAAGCCTGCACCAACTACAATGACGTTTTTTACTGCTGGATCGGATAATGCTTGTTTAATGGCTAAACCATCATTGAGATCGCGTAAAGTAAAAATATTTTTCAATTTATAATTTGTAAAATTTGGAATGATAGGGCTTGCACCAACGGCAATTAATAATTTGTCATAATTATCATTAAAACATTCATCTGTATTAATATTTTTAATCGTTAATTTTTTTTGTATGCTATCAATAGCGACAACTTGGTGACTTGTTTTTATTTCAATACCATCTTGTTGGAATTGTTGTGGTGTACGGGATATCATTTCATTAGCATCAGTGAAATGATCACCGATAAAATAAGGTAAACCACAAGCTCCAAACGATACAATGTCAGTTTTTTCATAAATACGAATGGTAGCATTAGGGTTCATTCTTTTGGCTTTAGCAGCAGCACTCGCTCCTGCAGCTTGAGCGCCAATGATGATTATTTTCATCTAATTTTCTCCTTAGGGCTCAGATTCTCAATAATGACAATCCTATCATAGGTTATAACATATGTGTGCGACAGATAATGACTTATTATGAATATTAATCAGTCGTACATTTGAAAACAAAATATTAAAGGTCTAAAGCGATAATTAATTCCTTTTTAGCCCTATTTTTGTCAAAAAGTTTCAGGTTAACTATACGTTTGAGTATAATTTATTAGATCTTTAATTAAATCAATTTGTAAATTAGAATCATTTAATGCATGAATATAATGAAACTTTTTGCCGCCAGCCTGTAAAAATAGTTCTCGATTTTCTTCGTTAATTTCGTAAATGGTTTCAATACAATCCACAGAAAATCCAGGACAAATAACATGTACATATTTAACGCCATCATGCGCTAGCTTTTCCAAAGCATCACTGGTATTTGGCGTAACCCATTTTCCTTTACCAAATTTAGATTGATAAGCCATTTCAATGGGAATATTAATGCCATTAGCTTCACATTTCTCAATTAATAATAATGTGGTTAGTTGGCAACGCTCTATGTAATCATCTTTACGTTTATGAATATAACGTTCAGGAATTCCGTGATAAGATAGTACTAATACCTCAGGCTCTCCTTGCTCTTCAAAAGCCTGTTTAATCTGCAAATATAGAGCATTAATATAACTTGGATGATCAGCATAATCGCGGATGTAATGAATATTATTGGTTATTGATTGAGAGGATTTAATTGTCTTTAGTTTATCAAGCACTGCTAATGTTGTTGTGGTCGAATATTGGGGAAATAATGGTAATACCGTTATTTTCTTATACGATTGCAGATTATTTAAGGCAAATTGAAGATTCGGCTCGCCATAGGTCATGGCTAATTGACAATGAATATTAGGTAATTCCTGTTGTAACTTGTCACACAGTTGTTGGCTATAATGCATCAATGGTGATGAATTATCTATCCAAATTTTTTTATAGTGGTTAATAATATAAGGTACCCGTTTTGGTAACACTCGATACTTTAAAATTGGATACCAAAAAAAAGCAGGTAAATCCACCACATGCCTATCAAGTAAAAATTCGGTTAAGTAGTGTTTTATTGCATCAGGCGTGACAGCGCTTGGTGTTCCGAGATTAACCAGTAATAACCCTTGTTTTTTATCCATAGCTAATCCTTATTTTGAACAAAGATAACGACTTATAATACCAAGAAGCCTATCTAATGCACCTTGATTTTGCTTTAATACTTGGTAGGCATTTTCACCAATTTGTTGGCTTTCTGTTTTATTATTTAATAGGTTGTTTACTACTAAATATAAAGCTTCTGCTGTGCTGTCACAAATTATCATTCCGTTTGCAGCAATTAACTGTTCGCAGATGATTTTGAAATTGAAAAAATATTGACCGCTAATAATTGGAATATGATGTAAGGCTGGTTCTAGAGGATTATGTCCACCATGCTCGACTAAGCTACCACCAACAAAGGCAATATCTGCCATGCTATAAAGTTCTAACAGTTCACCCATGGTATCACCCAAGACCACTTGTGTTTGATCGGTTGGAATTTGGTTCGAACTACGAGTTATATAATTAAACTCATTATTTTTAATCAGTTTTTCGACTGTTTTAAAACGTTCAGGATGACGGGGCACTAGGATTAATAATAAATCAGGATGCTGTAACAATAATTGTTTAAATGCCTTTAAGATGATTTCATCTTCACCATCATGAGTACTAGCTGCAATAAAAACGGGACGGTTCAATTGCCATTGTTGTTTTAAGTTAGCAATTTTTTGTTGTTGCTCAGTTGTTAAATTGATGTCGAACTTAATACTGCCTGTTACTGTTAGATGATCGCTGGGTAAACCTAATGCTGTAAAGCGTTCACCATCTTGCTTATTTTGTGCGGCAACCATACTGATTTTAGCTAATAATCGGTTAATGGTTGTGCCTAATTTACTGTAACGATTTGCTGAGCGTTCCGACAAGCGAGCATTAGCAATAATCAAAGGAATAGCGTTATTATGGCATTGGCTAATAAAATTAGGCCAAAGTTCGGTTTCCATAATAATGACTAATTTGGGTTGGGTTATTTTTAAAAAACGTTTGATAGCGCACGGCAGGTCATATGGTAAATAGACATGACTCACACTGTCTTTTAATAATGATTTAACACGCTCAGAGCCTGTTGGTGTCATGGTTGTGACGGTAATGGGCAAAGAGGGATATCGTCGCTGCAATGCTCTAATAAGTGGAACAGCGGCAATGGTTTCACCCACGGATACCGCATGGACTAAAATACCATTTGCTTTCACTTTATTTTTGCAAAAACCATACCGTTCAAACCAACGTTTACGATATGCTGGCGCTTTGTGGCTGCGCCAAAGTAATCTTATCCATACCAATGGCTGAATAAGATAGAGTAAAATGGTATAAAGTAATTGCATATCAATTAGTTCTTAAGCTTAAAAAAATGTTGGCGATAATAAATAAGCTCTGCAATTGAATCACGAATATCATCAAGCGCTTGATGGGTACTTTGCTTTGTAATTCCTTTTAAAATTTCAGGTTTCCATCGTTTAGCTAATTCTTTTATAGTACTGACGTCTAAATAGCGGTAATGAAAATAACTTTCTAAATTAGGCATATAGTTAAATAGAAAACGACGATCTTGACCAATAGTGTTACCGCAAATTGGTGAGCTGTTTGCCGGTACCCACTGTTTTAAAAATTCGATAGTTTGTTGTTCGGCTTGTTGTTCATTAACGGTACTTTGACGTACTCGTTCAATTAAACCAGACTTGCCGTGGGTATTTTTGTTCCAATCATCCATTAAGGCTAATTGATCGTCGGATTGATGAATGGCAATAACAGGGCCTTCAGCTAAAATGTTTAAATTAGAATCAGTTACAATAGTTGCAATTTCAATAATACGATCAGTTGCTGGATTAAGCCCAGTCATTTCAAGATCGATCCAAATAAGATTGTTGCTGTTAATTTGTGATTGTGTGGTCATAATTTGTTATAGAAGTTTTCTTTTTGATGCCGAGTAGTGTAGCATAACTGTCAAACTGTTTTAGCAAAAATTAGTGACTGTGGCAAAAAATCAACTATCCAAAAATCAAAAAAGACGCGTGGCGGCTAAACATCAACAACGATTAGAAACCAAACAAGATGAAAATCTGTCAAATTTTTCATCACCTCGTGATGGTGTGGTGATAAGTCGTTTTGGTAAGTCGGCTGATGTTGAAGATAACGCGCAAAACATTTATCGCTGTAGTATTCGGCGTACTTTACCATCGTTAGTGACTGGCGACAAAGTCGTGTGGCGCGAAAGTTTGGAGCCCAATACCAATGGCATTATTGAGGCGGTACATGCAAGGCATTCTGAATTGGTTCGTCCTGATTTTTATGATGGGGTGAAACCAGTGGCCGCCAATGTTGATCAAATAGTGATTATTTCAGCGGTTTTGCCTGAATTATCACTTAATATTATTGATCGTTATTTAGTGGCTTGCGCAGTAACCGATATTGAGCCAATCATTGTCTTAAACAAAATTGATTTATTAAGTGATGAACAACGAGTAGAAGTTGAAAAGCAATTAGCTATTTACACAAATATTGGCTATCAAGTTTTATATGTTTCTTGTCAGAATCACCAAGGAATTGCTGCATTGCAGGCTGTCTTGCAGGATAAAATATCCATTTTAGTTGGGCAGTCAGGTGTCGGTAAATCAAGTATTATTAATTTATTATTACCACATCAATTGCAATCGGCTGTAACTGGAAATATTTCTGAATTATCCGGTCTTGGACAACATACTACTACTTCAACCAGACTTTATCATTTGCCAAACGGAGGTGATATTATTGATTCACCAGGTATTCGTGAATTTGGTTTATGGCATCTAGAGCCAGAACAGGTAATTAGTGGTTTTAAAGAGTTCGATGACTATTTAGGTGGATGTCAATTCCGTGATTGTAATCATCTTGATACGCCAGGTTGCTTATTACAACAAGCTGTAAGAGATGGCAAAATCGCACATTCAAGATTAGATAATTATCATCGAATTTTACAGACCATGAAAGAAGTAAAAGCTAGAACGAATAAAAGTTATAAATAATCGTTTTTGGTGAATTTAAATATCGTTAATTTTAATTGAATCAAACGTTTTTGTTATTACAACAAGTAAGGGTTGCTTACATTATTTAAATAGCAATTATGGGCAACCCTTTAATATTAAAGCATCAGTTTTTTACAGCAAAACCAATTGCTACATATGCAAAACCTTGGAATATAAGGTCAATACCTAAAAACATTCCTAGTACCCAAAGACTATCATATGGCCAGCCAGTAATTATCATCAAACCTAAAATTAGGGTTATAATACCAGAAGTGAGTACCCATCCCCAACGCGGTAAATTTCGATTACTAAAAGAGGCAAAAATTTGCGTAAAGCCACTCATAATTAGCAATATTGCTATCACTAAAGTTAAAGCTGATGAAACCGCAATCGGCCGGAAAAAAGAAATTAAGCCAACAATAATGTATAAAATGCCCATTATTGCCCATAATGCCGTTTGACCAAAGCCTTTAAGGTTAAATGAATTTATTGTTTGTGCGATTCCTGCAATTAAAATTAATGTACCAATAAAATAGACAGAAAAAACAGTAGCCATGAACTGATAGCCTAAGGCTAAACATCCTAATACAATTAAAATAAAGCCAATTACGATTAACCAATTTGATTTTTGTTTTATATATTGAACGTTGTTTTCATCAGATATCATATTATTTTCCTGCTTTTATATTTAAGTTTACATTTAAATAAAATATCTTTCTGATCATAGAGTTGCTAATCATAGTTAGCAGCAGAAAAGAAAGATCGCGGAGGTAATGATTACTACTGATCTGTGGTATTCTTTAGGTGTACCACAGATCTTACTACTTACTTATTGAATAACTTAAAAACTACGATGAAACTACTCTTTATCTTTCAATGCTTCATCTAATGTTGAGAAGAACATTAGTTTATTGGGGATAGGTACAATTTTGGCGCGAGCTAATGTTTTTAATGGCTGAAATTGCAATTCACAAATTGATAAATCAACATGTTCTGGCAATTCATCAATAAAATGTATTAAGGCATTAAGTCCACCAGCGTCCAGAATTGGTACGGCATCCCATTGTAATATAATATGCTCATATCCGTTAATTTTTTTATAAAGCTCAACAAAAGTTTTTTCTGCCGCAGCAAAAAACAGTGGGCCATTAACACGTAAAACTAAGGTTTTATCATCACTTCGATTTAACTCAACTAAGCGGGTCATTCGAGCAATACGGCGCATAAATAATATGGAAGCCAATACTATGCCAAGTGTAATTGCTATAACCATATCAAATAATACGGTAAGTGACATACAGATTAACATAATTAAAATATCATCTTTAGGTGCGCATTTGATGATATACATCACTCGTTGCACGGCACTCATATTCCAAGCCACTATTAATAGCAGAGCGGCCATTGCTGATAGTGGAATATAAGATAAAAGTGGTGCAAAGCAAATAAGAGCAAGTAATACTACTAATGAATGTAATACGGCTGCAATAGGTGATGTAGCACCAGCCTTAACATTCGCAGCTGATCGTGCGATAGCGGCGGTAGCCGAAATGCCACCAAAAAACGGTGCAATAATATTGCCTAAACCTTGACCAATAAGTTCACTGTTTGAGTGATGTTTTGTGTGGGTCATCTCATCTAACACTACAGCACAAAGCAGTGATTCAATAGCGCATAACATTGCCATAGTCAATGAAATCGGAAGTAAAGCAGAAAGTGTTGTCCAATCCCAATTAAATTCAGCATTTTCCCATGGTAATACAAATTCAGGTAGTACCGAAGGAATACCATGACCAATAGTATTATCAGCAAGTGTATAGGTAAATCGTGAGCCTATGGTTTCAATCTGATAGCCGAATTGATTAAATATAAACATGACAATAATACCTGCAACTAATGCTGGTAAGTGACCAGATATCTTCACTCGAAATTTTGGCCATACAATTAATACAATTAGCGTTACCATTCCGACAATTGTGTCTGCAATATTAATGGATGGTAAAGTCTTAGCTAATTCTATAACTTTGCTTATATAACTTTCAGGCATATGTTCAAGAGTCAAACCAAAAAAATCTTTGATTTGCATAGTAGCGATGGTAATAGCAATGCCTGAGGTAAAACCTAATACTACAGGTAATGGAATATATTCAATTAATCTTCCTAATCGAATCATGCCCATCAATATTAGAAAAACGCCCGATAATAATGTTGCAATTAATAATCCAGATAAACCATATTGTAATGATACTGGATATAAGATAACGACAAATGCGGCGGTAGGTCCAGAAACACTAAAACGAGATCCTCCCGTTAGAGCAATAACAAAACCGGCTATAATTGCGGTATAAAGCCCATGTTGTGGTGGAACGCCACTGGCAATTGCAAGAGCCATTGCTAGTGGTATAGCGATAATACCAACGGTTATCCCCGCTATTAAATCTTTGATAAAGCGCGTTGTGTTATAAGGGGTAGTTATACATGCTGAAATAAATGCACAGCTAATTTTGGTGCCAGAAAGGCCATATAATTTCATTATTTTTGATTAATTAAATGCAAGTTATCTTGAATGATTAATAAGATAATCTTTTTTACAAAAAATAAAAGAGCATTATGAAAATAATCATCTTCTTTTTGTAAAATTTTACTATAAATCAAGTTTAGAGAAGCTGCTGTGTTAATATACGAAAAGAATATTGATTTTTGTGGCATCTATTGACTACTTTTTCATCTTAATCCTAATTGCGTTTATATTAGTATTTAAATGGAGATAAAAATATGATTATGCTCGGTTCGCGTAACTTATTGACTGTTTTTCTATTTACTTTTACTTCATTAAGTTTTGCTCAAACCAATGTGATTGCTGGTTCCAAAACAGCTTACCAATACAATTCTAACCAAACTCTTACTTCTGCTCCAACAGACTATCAAGCTTTTTATATTGATCATATTGGGCGCCATGGTTCGCGGTATATAAGTAAATCAAAGCATGAAGATCTTGCTTATCACATTCTATCATTGGCTGACAGTCAACAACAATTGACTGATTCAGGAAAAGATCTTCTTAGGCAAGTCACTATCCTTAAGCAATTAAATCAGAACCACTATGGTCAGCTTACCAATCTGGGTCGCAAAGATATTAGTTTGATAAGTAACCGAATGCTGGAAAATAATCCAACAGTATTTAAAGGAAAAAAAATTGAAGTTATTTCAAGCAGTTCTCCAAGAGCAAAAGAAACAGCAGAAATTTTTATTGATTCTTTTAAAGCTAAATACCCTAATATTCATGTGGTTCAACAACCAGACAATGAACAAACATTATTGCGCTTTTTTGAGTATTCTCCTGCCTATAGTGAATATAAAAAAAGTAAAGTAGTGAAAGATGCCGTGAAATCTATTGAGTATGCTTCTCAAACTAAACAGATGAGTAAACAAGTTGCCAAAGGCATTTTTAAAAAATCTTTTTTAATTAAGTTAAAAAAAGGATTGGATGAATCTGAGGATACATCAGTAAAAACATCGGATTTTATTATTGCAGTATACCAATTGTATCAAGAATTGCAGGCTTTTTCGCCACAAGTTTTAACGGACAATCATCTTGATTTAGGTCGTTATTTTTCAACAGAACAAAAGATATGGCTTAATACAGTTGTTACTGCAAAAAATTATTTGCAGATAGGTCCAGCCTTTGATGCTACAGGTATTCAAATTAAAATTGCTGCACCGTTATTATGGGATATGATTCACTCTGCTGATAAGGCAATCGTTGGTAATAATGTGGATGCTAATTTGCGCTTTGCGCATGCTGAAACAGTTTCGCCATTAGCCACTTTACTCGAAATTGAAGGCTCTGCTAATGTTACTAAAACACTGTTTAATTATCCTACTATATGGCGAGCAGATAAAATTATCCCTATGGGGGCGAACATTCAATGGATTTTTTATAAAAGCAAGCAAACTCATCAGCCGATTTTAATTAAAGTATTACTAAATGAGCGAGAAGTGCATTTACCTATTAAAACAGATAGTTACCCTTATTATCGATGGAATGATGTAAAACAATTTTATGTTAATAAACTGAATAAATTAGGTTTAGATGAGAACCAGTCAGCAATAGAGATGTTAAAAAATCTAAAATAAATTAACAATTATAAATATTATGTCCTTATATCAGGGCATAATATTTATAATTGCGATTATGATTAGACTTGTAGCCAGAATGTTACTGGTCCATCATTTATCAAAGAAACCTGCATGTCAGCTGCAAATTGTCCTGTTTGTGTATTAATTTTCTTTTTACATTGTTCAACAAAAAATTGATATAGTTTATTGGCTTCATCCGGTTTTGCACCTTTAGTAAAACTAGGGCGCATACCCTTTTGTGTATCGGCTGCTAGTGTAAATTGAGAAACAACTAATAGTTCACCATTAGTTTGGCTAACATTTAAATTCATTTTGCCTTCATTATCACTAAATATTCGGTACCCTAGAACTTTTTCACATAAGCGTATTGCTTTTTGCTCATTATCTTCTTGTTCTACACCTAATAATACTAGTAATCCATGATTAATCTGTCCAATAACTTGATTATCAACAGTAACACTAGCTTGTTTAACACGTTGGATTAAGGCGATCATAAAATAATTACTCTGGTAATGATTGATTTTCAACTGCGTGCTTTTTGCGATTAAAGTCCGTTAAGGTTGCTGCAAACTCAGCGCCAAACAAAACAATGCACCAAGAAAAATAGATCCAAACTAACATAATGGGAATTGATGATACAACTCCATAAATAAGTTGATAAGTTGGGAAAGAAGTTATATACAGCGCAAATGCTCGTTTTCCTAATTCAAATAATATTGCTGCGACAATGGCTCCAACTATGGACTCTTTAAAAGGTACTGATTCAGTAGGAATAATACTATAAAGCAACCAGAAACCAGCTACAGATATAAAAAATGGTAAAGAACTGAATAGAAAGTTACCTGTTGTTGCAGTAGAAAGCCATTTTAGTGAAAACACATAAGAACTTATTGCAACACTTGAACCAGCTAAAATAGGACCTAAAGTTAATATGGTCCAATACATCGTTAGATTGTACATGAATGATCGCTTACGCTTGGTTTTCCATATGTGATTTAGCGCAGTATTAATTGAATTAATTAATAGAAGCGATGTAACAATTAAACCGATTACCCCCATAAAGGTCATTTTTTTAGTATTGCCAATAAATTGTTCTAAATAATTCTCGATAGTGTCACTAGCCGTCGGAACCAAGTTGTTATAAATTATTTTTTTTAATGAAAGACTGACCTCGTCAAACATAGGAAAAGCAGAGAGTAGAGAAAATATAACAGTAATAAGTGGCACTAAAGCAAGGATTGTTGTATAAGCTAACCCAGCAGCGGATGTTGTTAAACGGTCTTGATTTATACGCAACCATAACATTTTAGTAAACAGATGTATATTTTTGAATGATTTCATATTTTTCTTTTTAGTTAGAAATAATACAATCATTAATCCCATTATTTTTTAATGAGTTTAATGCCTTATCTGCCTCATTTTTATTAGTATATTGTCCTGCAGTGACTCGATATAATTGACCCGAAGATATACTACCACTGATGCCAATCATTGCAATTCTTGCTTTAAGGGTTTCGGCGTTAGCTTTATCTTTGAATGCTCCGCATTTCAATATCCATTTATTTGCAGTACCAATATTTTGCGTAGTTATAGATGAAGTGGTTTCTTGCTTGGTCACACTATTATTTTTAGTCGGCGGCGTGACAGGACGTGAATTATTGACAAAGCTATCTAAAATTTGTTGCCGTTCACTTGCTCTTGAATCATAACTAGCATTTGGAGTTTCAAGTTCTTTAAGATAAGTCCAACGTTCTTGCGGTCGTTCTGGTAATGTTATTGCCGGAGGTTGGGTTTTTACTTTTGGGGGTTTAACTGGTTGAGTTGGTTTGTTATTCGCAACGTAATAGAGAATAGTAGAAAATAGAATAATGATAATAATGGCCAAAAATATCATTAAATTAGGCTTATTTCGTGAATTATTTTTTTTTGATCGGCTCTTTTTTCTTACATAATCACGCTGAACCACAATATACTCTCTTATTAATATCGAATAACGGATCAGTATACAAATAAAAAAAGTGGCTTACACCACTTTTTATTATTCTTTCTAACTATAATAGTTAATAGATAACAGCATTAAGCCAATGCTTTAATCTGCTTAATTAAATTCGCTTTATGACGTGCAGCTTTGTTTTTGTGGATTAAGCCACGAGCCGCTTGACGATCAACAACTGCCTGCATGTCTTTGAATGCCACTTCAGCTGTTTGTTTATCACCAGCTGCAACAGCTGCGTAAACTTTTTTAATATAAGTACGCATCATTGAACGGTTACTAGCATTATGTTTACGGCGTTTTTCGGATTGAACCGCACGTTTCTTAGCTGATTTGATATTAGCCAAAGTCAACTCCCAAGTTTAGATAAAAATTACATATTAATAAGGCGGCAAAATATGCCTGATTTTCTCTCTATTGTCAATGCTGTTATATAAAATTTTTTACCTTGATAACAAATTTTTTATTTCTATCAGATGTTCAGTATGTGAACAATAATGGTTGTAACCTAAAAGAAAATTTTATGTTAGAATAGTCATAATTTTATTATATTGATATTTATAAGAGGAAGTCACATGTCTATTATTAGAATGCAAGATCTTGATCTAAAAGGAAAACGTTTATTTATTCGTTCAGATCTTAATGTGCCAGTTAAAAATGGTAAAGTAACCTCTGATGCGCGAATTAAAGCATCACTACCGACTATTGAAGAAGCGATCAAGAAAGGTGCTAAAGTAATGGTTACTTCTCATATTGGTCGCCCAACGGAAGGGGAGTATAATCCTGAATTTTCATTACAACCTGTTGTTGATTACTTGAAAGAACATGTATCTTTCCCTGTTCGTTTAGTAAAAGATTACCTTGATGGTGTGGATGTTAAAGAGGGTGAATTAGTTGTTCTTGAAAATGTGCGTTTCAATGTCGGTGAAGGTAAAGATGATGAAACTTTATCTAAAAAATACGCTGCACTTTGCGACATTTATGTAATGGATGCTTTTGGTACTGCTCACCGTGCACAAGCTTCAACTCATGGTGCTGGTAAATTTGCTCCTGTTGCTTGTGCAGGTCCATTATTAGCGGCTGAATTAGATGCATTAGGTAAAGCGCTTGATAATCCAGCAAGACCAATGGTTGCTATTGTTGCTGGTTCTAAAGTATCAACTAAGTTAACTGTTCTTGATTCACTTTCAAAAATTGCTGACCAAATTATTGTTGGTGGTGGTATTGCTAATACTTTCATTGCAGCAGAAGGTTATAATGTTGGTAAATCACTTTATGAAGCCGATTTAATTCCAGAAGCTAAAAAACTAATGGCTAACTGTGAAATTCCTGTGCCTACAGATGTACGCGTTGCCACTGAATTTAGTGAAACAGCTACGGCAACTGAAAAATCAGTAAAAGATGTTAAAGAAAATGAGCAAATTCTTGATTTAGGCGATAAATCAGCAGAAGTATTAGCAAATATTATTAAAAATGCAAAAACTATACTGTGGAATGGTCCTGTCGGTGTATTTGAATTCCCTAATTTCCGTCGCGGTACTGAAATAGTTGCTAAAGCAATTGCTGATAGCCAAGGTTTCTCAATTGCCGGTGGTGGAGATACATTAGCTGCAATTGATTTATTTGGTATTGAAGATAAAATCTCTTATATTTCAACCGGTGGTGGTGCTTTCCTTGAATTTGTTGAAGGTAAAAAACTTCCAGCTGTTGCAATGTTAGAAGAAAGAGCAAAAGCATAACATTTTAGTTTAAAAGTAAGGATGAGCTAATTACTCATCCTTACTACTTTTTATACTACTTTTTATATTAATAAATTTATAGGTAATAAAATGGTTACAAAAATTTCTGATGTCGTTAAACCTGGTGTGGTAACTGGTGATGATGTTCAAAAGGTGTTCCAAATTGCACGTGAAAATAATTTTGCCCTACCAGCAGTAAACTGTGTTGATACAAATACAATTAATGCAGTTATTGAAACGGCAGCTAAAGTAGGTTCTCCTGTTATTGTTCAATTTTCTAATGGTGGTGCACAATTTATAGCAGGTAAAGGTTTAAAACTTGAAGGGCAAGAGTGTGCTGTGTTAGGTGCGGTATCTGGCGCTAAACATGTTCATCTTATGGCAGAAAAATATGGCGTACCAGTTATTGTACATACCGACCATTGTGCAAAAAAATTATTGCCTTGGGTTGATGGATTACTTGATGCTGGCGAAACTCATTTTGCTAAAACAGGTAAACCATTGTTTTCTTCTCATATGATCGATCTTTCAGAAGAAACATTAAAAGATAACATTGATATTTGTTGTCAATATCTTGCTCGTATGTCGGCAATGAAAATGACATTAGAATTAGAATTAGGTTGTACTGGTGGTGAAGAAGATGGTGTTGATAATAGCCATATGGATAGTTCAGCACTTTATACACAACCAGAAGATGTTGCTTATGCTTATGAACGTTTGAGCGCGATTAGCCCTCGTTTCACTATTGCTGCATCATTTGGTAATGTGCATGGTGTTTATAAACCAGGTAACGTTAAGTTGACGCCAAAAATTCTAGATAACTCACAAAAATATGTATCAGAAAAATTTAATTTACCTGAAAAATCATTGAACTTCGTGTTCCATGGTGGTTCTGGCTCTACACCAGAAGAAATTGCAGAAGCAGTAAGCTATGGTGTTATCAAAATGAATATTGATACTGATACACAGTGGGCTAACTGGGCTGGTGTTTTAGATTATTACAAAGCGAATGAAGCTTATTTACAAGGACAATTAGGTAATCCTGAAGGACCTGATGCACCAAATAAAAAATATTACGATCCTCGTGTATGGTTACGTAAAGGTCAAGATTCTTTAGTTGCACGTTTAGAACTCGCATTTAAAGAACTTAACGCAATTAACGTTCTATAATTTGATGGCAAAAAAGCAGAATCTGTGGTTCTGCTTTTCATTTTTATCCTGTTTTAAATAAATCTTGCTTTTTGTATAAAGTTGTAGGATAATTCTGCCCTCATTTAACTTAGGGGAGCTGTCTATTTATTAATAGCTGTTATTAATAGAGGCGTTTGCACCCGAGAAAAGGAAAATCAAAAATGGCAAAAAAAGTACAAGCTTACATCAAGTTGCAAGTTGCAGCTGGTGCAGCGAATCCTAGTCCGCCAGTTGGTCCTGCACTAGGTCAACATGGTGTTAACATCATGGAATTCTGTAAAGCATTTAATGCAAAAACAGAAAGCATGGAAAAAGGCTTACCTATTCCTGTTGTTATTACAGTATATTCTGACCGTTCATTTACATTTGTAACTAAAACTCCCCCTGCTGCGGTTTTATTAAAGAAAGCTGCTAAAATCAAGTCTGGTTCTGGCGAACCTAACAAGAAAAAAGTAGGTAAAATTACAAGTGCTCAGATTCGCGAAATCGCTGAATTAAAAGCTGCAGATATGAATGGTGCTACCATTGAAACAATGATGCGTTCTATTGAAGGAACGGCTCGTTCAATGGGCTTGGAAGTGGAGGGTTAATCAATGGCTAAATTATCTAAGAAAGCTAAACTTATCCGCGAAAAAGTAAATGCGACTAAACAATATGAAATTAATGAAGCTATTGCTTTATTAAAAGAATTCGCAACTGCTAAATTTACAGAAAGTGTTGATGTTGCTGTTAATTTAGGTATTGATTCACGTAAATCAGATCAAAATGTGCGTGGTGCAATTGTACTTCCACATGGTACTGGTCGTAGTGTTCGCGTTGCTGTATTTACCCAAGGTGCAAATGCAGAAGCAGCTAAAGAAGCTGGCGCAGAACTAGTCGGTATGGATGATCTAGCTGACCAAATCAAAAAAGGCGAAATGGATTTTGATGTTGTTATTGCATCACCAGACGCTATGCGTGTTGTAGGTCAATTAGGTCAAATTTTAGGACCACGTGGTTTAATGCCAAATCCTAAAGTTGGTACTGTAACGCCTAATGTTGCAGAAGCAGTTAAAAATGCTAAAGCTGGTCAGATCCGTTACCGTAATGATAAAAATGGTATTATCCATACTACTATCGGTAAAGCTGATTTTGATGCAGCGAAACTTAAAGAGAATTTAGAAGCATTACTTGTTGCGTTAAAACGTGCAAAACCAGCCTCTTCTAAAGGTGTATTTGTGAAGAAAGTTAGTCTTTCTACCACAATGGGTGCTGGTGTTGCTATTGATCAAGCAACATTAAATGCAACTGTTTAATTACTTTTGTTGATTAAACAATAAGAATCGGTTGGTGTCTGGCCTTAACCAGACCCCGTCCAAGACCGTAGGTGTAGTTGAAGTTTAACTACTTAATTTTCCTACGTAGACGGTGACAGAACCTGATAGATATAATAGAGGGATTCTGCTCATCGTGGTTATGCTAGCTACATGTGTAGCTAGTTAAAATCAGTCTAGGCTTTGCCTAGTTTAATCCAGGAGCAATACCAATGGCACTAAATCTTCAAAATAAACAAGAAATTGTTGCTGAAGTTAACGAAATCGCCAAAGGTGCGCTTTCTGCAGTTGTTGCTGATTCTCGTGGCGTAACTGTAGAAAAAATGACTGCATTACGTAAATCTGCTCGTGAAGCTGGTGTTTATATGCGTGTTGTTCGTAATACGCTATTACGCCGTGTTGTTGAGGGAACTCAATACGAGTGTTTAAAAGATACGTTTGTTGGTCCAACTCTAATTGCATTTTCAAATGAGCACCCAGGTGCTGCAGCGCGTATTTTTAAAGCGTTTGCTAAAGAAAATGATAAATTTGAGATTAAAGCCGCAGCCTTTGAAGGTGAGTTGATTACTGCAGCGAATATTGATCGCTTAGCAACATTACCTACTTATGAAGAAGCATTAGCACGCTTGATGTCAACCATGAAAGAAGCCGCAGCTGGCAAATTGGTTCGTACTCTTGCAGCAGTTCGCGATCAAAAAGAAGCTGCTTAATTGGCAGTATGATTGTGAACGTTATTAATTAATAAAAATTGTAAATTTGGGAAACTATATTATGTCTATCACTAAAGAACAAATTTTAGATGCAGTTGCCGAAATGTCTGTAATGGACGTTGTTGAACTTGTATCAATGATGGAAGAAAAATTTGGCGTTTCTGCAGCAGCAGCTGTAGCAGTTGCAGCAGCTGGTCCAGCTGAAGCAGCAGAAGAAAAAACTGAATTTGATGTAATCTTAAAAGAAGTTGGTGCGAACAAAGTAGCTGTTATCAAAGCAGTTCGTGGTGCAACAGGTTTAGGCTTGAAAGAAGCTAAAGATCTTGTTGAATCAGCTCCAGCAACAGTTAAAGAAGGCGTTAGCAAAGCTGATGCAGATGAACTTAAAAAGGCACTTGAAGAATCTGGTGCAGTTGTCGAACTTAAATAAGTTTATCGATAGCAACCTAAATGGCTGGGGGTTTTTTACCTCCAGCCTTTTTGCGCTGTAAAAAGTCAAAGAATTTTATTTGAAGATTATCAATAAAAAGTAATAAAGAAATAGTATATTTACTAAGCCTAATCAATTGATATTTAAAGATATTTTCGATGAGGTGTCAGGCGTTATTATTTGAAGGTAGTACCCCCTGATGAATATTTAATCATGCTAAAATAGCAGATAAGCAAGTTGAGGAACTAATGGTTTACTCTTATACCGAGAAAAAACGAATTCGTAAGAATTTTGGTAAGCGTCCACAAGTCTTGGATATACCGTATCTTCTTTCTATTCAACTTGATTCGTTCCAGAAATTTATTGAACAAGATCCAGAAGGTCAATATGGCTTAGAAGCCGCATTTCGTTCAATATTTCCGATAAAAAGTTATAGTGGTAACGCTGAGTTACAATACGTGAGCTTTAAAATGGGCGAACCTGTGTTTGATGTTAAAGAATGTCAAATTAGGGGGATCACTTACTCAGCACCGTTGCGCGTAAAATTACGTTTAGTTATTTATGATAAAGATGCGCCAGAAGGAACAGTAAAAGATATTAAAGAGCAAGACGTCTACATGGGCGAAATCCCTTTAATGACGGACAATGGTACGTTTGTGATCAACGGTACTGAACGTGTAATCGTATCACAATTACATCGTAGTCCAGGTGTGTTCTTTGATAGTGATAAAGGTAAAACACACTCTTCTGGTAAAGTTTTATATAATGCTCGGATTATTCCTTATCGTGGCTCTTGGCTTGATTTTGAATTTGATCCAAAAGATAATCTTTTTGCCCGTATTGACCGTCGTCGTAAACTTCCAGCAACAATAATTTTACGTGCTTTAGGTTATGAAACAGAAGAAATTTTAGATATTTTCTTTGAGAAAACTATTTTTGAAGTGGGCAAATCCAAACTGAAAATGGATCTTGTTCCAGAACGTTTACGTGGAGAAACAGCTCTTTTTGATATCGAATCAAAAGGCAAAGTTTATGCTGAAAAAGGTCGTCGTATTACCGCTCGCCACATCCGTGAATTAGATAAAGATAACGTTACTAAAATTGATGTACCTGTTGAATATATAGTTAATAAAGTGTTAGCTAAAAATTATGTCAATGAAGCGACAGGCGAAGTTATTGCTTTTGCAAATACACCAATTTCATTAGAGCTATTGCTTGAATTAACTAATGCAGGCCATAGAAAAATCGAAACATTATTTACTAATGATCTTGATCATGGTCCATTTATTTCTGAAACCCTAAATGTTGATTCAACACGTGATCGATTAGGTGCATTAGTTGAAATTTATCGTATGATGCGCCCTGGTGAACCACCAACAAAAGAGGCTGCTGAAGCGTTATTTGATAATTTATTCTTCTCTGACGAGCGTTATGATTTGTCCGCTGTTGGTCGAATGAAATTTAATCGTTCTTTAGGTCGTGAAGATATCGAAGGCGAAAGCGTCTTAACAAAAGATGATATCGTTGACGTAATGAAGAAATTAATCGGCATTCGTAATGGTCATGGTGAAGTTGATGATATTGACCATTTAGGTAATCGTCGTATTCGTAGCGTTGGTGAAATGGCAGAAAACCAATTCCGTATTGGTTTAGTTCGTGTAGAGCGAGCGGTTAAAGAACGTTTATCTTTAGGTGATTTAGATTCACTGATGCCACAAGATATGATCAATGCTAAACCGATTTCAGCTGCAATCCGTGAGTTCTTTGGTTCTAGCCAATTATCTCAGTTTATGGATCAAAACAATCCATTATCTGAAATTACTCACAAACGTCGTATTTCAGCATTAGGCCCTGGTGGTTTAACTCGTGAACGAGCAGGATTTGAAGTGCGTGACGTACATCCTACTCATTATGGTCGTGTATGTCCGATTGAGACACCTGAAGGTCCGAACATTGGTTTGATTAACTCATTAGCAGTTTATTCTCGTACTAATGAGTATGGTTTCTTAGAAACGCCATATCGTCGAGTTATCGATGGTATTGTAACTGATGAAATTAATTATTTATCAGCGATTGATGAAAGCGAATTTGTTATTGCTCAGGCTAACTCAAACCTTGATGAAGACGGACGCTTTAAAGAAGACTTAGTTACTTGCCGTTTAAATGGTGAGTCAGGTTTATATAGTCCTGAACAAGTTCACTATATGGACGTATCAACTCAGCAAATCGTATCGGTTGGTGCTTCATTAATTCCATTCTTAGAGCATGATGATGCGAACCGTGCCCTAATGGGTGCGAACATGCAACGTCAAGCAGTACCGACATTAAAAGCGGAAAAACCATTTGTTGGAACTGGTATGGAAAGGGCTGTAGCAGTTGACTCAGGTGTAACTGCAGTAGCTCGTCGTGGTGGTACTGTTCAATATGTTGATGCATCACGCATTGTAATTAACGTTAATGATGATGAAATGTACGCTGGTGAAACAGGTATTGATATTTATAACTTAACTAAATATACCCGTTCTAACCAAAATACTTGTATCAATCAAATTCCATGTGTGAAATTAGGTGAAAAAGTTGAACGAGGCGATGTTCTTGCTGACGGTCCATCAACTGATTTAGGTGAATTAGCATTAGGTCAAAACATGCGCGTGGCTTTCATGCCATGGAATGGTTATAACTTTGAGGATTCAATTTTAGTTTCTGAAAAAGTTGTACAAGATGACCGTTTTACTTCAATTCATATTCAAGAACTATCTTGTATCTCACGAGATACTAAATTAGGTGCTGAAGAAATCACTGCCGACATTCCAAATGTAGGTGAAGCTGCACTTTCTAAACTTGATGAATCAGGTATTGTTTATATCGGAGCTGAAGTTAAAGGCGGTGATATTCTGGTTGGTAAAGTGACACCAAAAGGTGAAACTCAATTAACCCCGGAAGAAAAACTACTGCGTGCGATTTTTGGTGAGAAAGCGTCTGATGTTAAAGATACTTCTTTACGTGTGCCAAATGGTGTCTCTGGTACAGTAATTGATGTTCAAGTCTTTACGCGTGATGGTGTACAAAAAGATAAACGTGCACTTGAAATTGAAGACATGCAATTAAAACAAGCACGTAAAGATTTAACTGAAGAACTTAACATTTTAGAAGCAGCTTTGTTTGCTCGTATTCGTGATGTGTTAATTGCTGGTGGAATTAAAGCTGACAAATTAGATGCTTTACCACGTGAAAAATGGTTAACAATCGGTATTGCGAACGAAGATAAACAAGCTCAATTAGAGCAACTTGCAGAACAGCACGAAGAAATCAAAGCTGAATTTAACAAAAAACTTGAAGCTAAACGCATGAAGATCACCCAAGGCGATGATTTACAACCTGGTGTGTTAAAAATTGTTAAAGTTTATTTAGCTGTTAAACGTCAAATCCAGCCTGGGGATAAAATGGCTGGTCGTCATGGTAACAAAGGGGTTATCTCTAAAATTAACCCAATTGAAGATATGCCATATGATGACAAAGGCCGTCCGGTTGATATCGTATTAAACCCACTGGGGGTTCCATCACGTATGAATATCGGGCAGATTCTAGAAACTCACTTAGGTATGGCGGCTAAAGGTATTGGTCAGAAGATTGATACTATGCTGAAAGAACAGCAAGAATTAGCTAAATTACGCGAATTTATTCAAAAAGCGTATGACCTTGGTTTAGGTGCAGCACAAAAAGTTAATGTTGCTGAATTTACTGATCAAGAAGTCATGACACTGGCACAGAATTTACGTAATGGTATGCCACTTGCTACGCCTGTATTTGATGGTGCTAAAGAGCAAGAAATTAAGGCATTACTTGAACTTGGTGATCTACCAACTTCTGGACAAATTACGTTGTATGATGGTCGTACAGGTGAACAATTTGAACGTCCTGTAACGGTTGGTTACATGTATATGCTCAAATTGAACCACTTGGTTGATGACAAAATGCATGCTCGTTCTACAGGTTCATACAGTCTGGTTACTCAGCAACCATTGGGTGGTAAAGCTCAATTCGGTGGTCAGCGTTTCGGTGAGATGGAAGTATGGGCACTTGAGGCATATGGTGCAGCTTATACCTTACAAGAAATGTTAACTGTTAAGTCAGATGACGTGAACGGTCGTACTAAGATGTACAAAAATATTGTAGATGGTGATCATCGTATGGAACCTGCGATACCAGAATCATTTAATGTATTGTTAAAAGAGATTCGTTCGTTAGGTATTAATATAGAGTTAGACGAAGAGTAATCTTCGCTAGTTCAAATGATTTCTATTTATAGGGATAACTTATTAGTAATAATAAGTTATCTAATTGATTTAACTCCATAGGAGTCAATTGTGAAAGACTTACTAAAGTTTCTAAAAGCACAAACTAAAACTGAAGATTTTGACGCTATCAAGATAGGTCTTGCCTCTCCTGATATGATCCGTTCATGGTCTTTTGGTGAAGTCAAAAAACCTGAAACAATTAATTATCGTACGTTCAAGCCTGAACGTGATGGATTGTTTTGTGCGCGTATTTTTGGACCTGTGAAAGATTATGAATGTTTATGTGGAAAATATAAACGTTTAAAACACCGTGGTGTGATCTGTGAAAAATGTGGTGTAGAAGTCACTCAAGCTAAAGTGCGTCGTGAACGTATGGGGCACATTGAGCTTGCTTCTCCAACTGCTCATATCTGGTTTTTAAAATCATTACCATCTCGTATTGGTTTATTGCTTGATATGCCACTGCGCGATATTGAACGTGTGCTTTATTTTGAATCATTCATGGTTCTTGATGGAGGCATGACGAACTTAGAACGTGGTCAGATTTTAACTGAAGAACAATATTTAGATGCGTTAGAAGAATTTGGTGATGAATTCGATGCACGTATGGGTGCAGAAGCTATCCAAGAATTGTTACGTAATATTGATGTGCAAGCTGAATGCGAAGCACTACGTGACGAACTAGCAACAACAAATTCTGAAACTAAACGTAAAAAATTAACTAAACGTATTAAGATTATTGAAGCATTTATCCAATCAGAAAATAAACCTGAATGGATGATTTTAAATGTATTACCAGTATTGCCACCTGATTTACGCCCACTAGTACCACTTGATGGCGGACGTTTTGCAACATCAGATTTAAATGATCTTTATCGTCGTGTCATTAACCGTAATAACCGTTTAAAACGTTTATTAGATTTAGCTGCGCCAGATATTATCGTACGAAACGAAAAACGTATGCTACAAGAATCGGTTGATGCATTATTAGATAATGGTCGTCGCGGTCGTGCAATTACAGGTTCAAACAAACGTCCTTTAAAATCACTTGCTGATATGATTAAAGGTAAGCAAGGTCGTTTCCGTCAAAACCTATTAGGTAAACGTGTTGACTATTCAGGCCGTTCAGTAATTACTGTAGGTCCATACTTACGTTTACATCAATGTGGTTTACCGAAAAAAATGGCACTTGAATTATTTAAACCATTTATTTACGGAAAACTAGAACGCCGTGGTTATGCCACTACCATTAAAGCTGCCAAGAAAATGGTTGAGCGTGAAGATGCAATTGTTTG
This sequence comes from Gilliamella sp. W8136, assembly GCF_016101285.1. Taxonomy (NCBI): domain Bacteria; kingdom Pseudomonadati; phylum Pseudomonadota; class Gammaproteobacteria; order Orbales; family Orbaceae; genus Gilliamella; species Gilliamella sp. W8136. The sequence goes on along the minus strand of NZ_JACFQU010000017.1, from coordinate 21,896 downwards.
GGATATCTTAGATGAAGTTATTCGTGAACACCCAGTATTACTAAACCGTGCACCGACATTGCATAGATTAGGTATTCAAGCATTTGAACCTATCTTAATTGAAGGTAAAGCGATTCAGTTACATCCATTAGTTTGTGCGGCATTCAATGCTGACTTCGATGGTGACCAAATGGCTGTTCATGTTCCTTTAACACTAGAAGCACAGTTAGAAGCTCGTGCGTTGATGATGTCAACCAACAACATCCTTTCACCGGCAAGTGGTGAACCTATCATCGTTCCTTCTCAGGACGTGGTGTTAGGTCTTTATTACATGACTCGTGATAAAGTGAATGCTAAGGGCGAAGGCATGATATTAACTGGTCCTAAAGAGGCAGAAAAACTGTATCGCTTAGGGCTGGTAGAATTACATGCAAAAGTGAAAGTACGTATCACTGAAAGTCAGCGTAATAGTGTTGGAGAGTGGGAAGATAGTACATCAGTTGTAGATACAACTGTTGGTCGTGCTATTTTGTGGTTAATTATGCCTAAAGGTATGAGCTTCTCAGTAATTAATCAACCACTTGGTAAAAAAGCGATTTCGCGAATTTTAAATATCTGTTATCGCCAATTAGGTATGAAAGAAACTGTTATTTTAGCTGACCAAGTGATGTATACCGGTTTTGCTTATGCAGCTCGTTCTGGTGTTTCAGTTGGTATTGATGATATGGAAATTCCTGCGAAGAAATTACAAATCATCAACGAAGCTGAAATTGAAGTTGCTGAAATTCAAGAACAGTTCCAATCAGGTTTAGTTACTGCTGGTGAACGTTATAACAAAGTTATCGATATCTGGGCCGCAGCTAATGAGCGTGTTGCTAAAGCAATGATGGATAACTTATCAACTGAAAAAGTCATCAACCGTGATGGTGAAGAAGAGGTTCAATCTTCTTTCAATAGTATCTATATGATGGCTGACTCTGGTGCTCGTGGTTCCGCAGCACAGATTCGTCAGTTAGCGGGTATGCGTGGTTTGATGGCAAAACCAGATGGTTCAATTATTGAAACACCAATTACTGCAAACTTCCGTGAAGGATTAAACGTACTTCAGTACTTTATTTCTACCCATGGTGCGCGTAAAGGTCTTGCTGATACTGCCTTGAAAACTGCGAACTCAGGTTACTTAACTCGTCGTTTAGTTGACGTAGCTCAAGACCTAGTTGTTATTGAAGATGATTGTGGCACGTTAGAAGGTGTAGTAATGACACCAGTAATTGAGGGTGGTGATGTTAAAGAGCCACTACGTGAACGTGTACTAGGTCGTGTAACAGCTGAAGATGTATTAAAACCAGGTAGCGCGGATATTTTAATTCCTCGTAATACACTACTTGATGAAAGCTACTGTGATTTGTTAGAAGCTGAATCTGTTGATAGCGTGAAAGTACGTTCTGTGGTTTCATGTGATACTGATTTCGGTGTGTGTGCAAAATGTTATGGTCGTGACCTAGCTCGTGGTCACTTAGTTAACAAGGGTGAAGCAATTGGTGTTATCGCGGCTCAGTCAATCGGTGAACCGGGTACACAGTTAACCATGCGTACATTCCACATCGGTGGTGCTGCTTCGCGAGCAGCAGCAGAATCAAGCGTTCAAGTTAAAAACAAGGGTAGCATTAAATTAACAAATGCGAAGTTTGTAACTAACCCAGATAAGAAATTAGTAATTACTTCACGTAATGCTGAATTAACAATTATTGATGAATTAGGTCGAATGAAAGAAACCTACAAAGTTCCTTACGGTTCGATTCTAGCTAAAGGTAATGGTTCTGCGGTTGAAGCTGGTGAAACGATTGCTAACTGGGATCCGCATACTATGCCAGTTATCTCTGAAGCAAAAGGTTTTGTACGTTTTGTTGATATGGTTGATGGTCAAACCATTACTCGTCAAACGGATGAGTTAACCGGTTTATCATCTATCGCGATATTAGATGTAGCTGAGCGTACTGGTGTAGGTAAAGATTTGCGTCCAGCAATCAAAATTGTGGATGCTAAAGGCGATGATATTTATGTCGCTGGTACAGAAATGCTTGCGCAATACTTCTTACCAGGTAAAGCTTTAGTTCAATTAGAAGATGGTGCTGAAATCAATATTGGTGACACACTTGCTCGTATTCCACAGGCATCTGTTGGTACCAAAGATATCACAGGTGGTTTACCACGTGTTGCTGACTTGTTTGAAGCTCGTAAACCGAAAGAACCAGCTATACTTGCTGAAATTGATGGTATTATCTCATTCGGTAAAGAAACTAAAGGTAAACGTCGCTTAATTATCACACCATTAGATGGTAGTGAACCATACGAAGAGATGATCCCTAAATGGCGTCAACTTAACGTATTTGAAGGGGAACAAGTTGGTCGCGGTGATGTGATTTCTGATGGTCCTGAATCGGCGCACGATATTTTACGTCTACGTGGTGTAAATGCAGTAACACGTTACATTGTTAACGAAGTTCAAGAAGTTTATCGTTTACAAGGTGTAAAAATCAACGATAAACACATTGAAGTCATCGTTCGTCAAATGTTACGTAAAGCAACGGTTATTCATCCAGGTAGTTCTCGTCTACTTGATGGAGAACAACTTGAGGTTTCACGCTTGAAGATTATTAACCGTGAACTTGAAGCGCAAGGTAAAGAACCTATTGTTTACTTACATGATCTGCTTGGTATTACTAAAGCATCACTAACTACTGAATCGTTTATATCTGCGGCGTCGTTCCAAGAAACAACACGCGTATTAACCGAAGCAGCAGTTGCTGGTAAAAATGACGAATTACGTGGCTTAAAAGAAAACGTAATTGTTGGTCGATTAATTCCAGCAGGTACAGGTTATGCTTACCATAAAGAGCGTATGCGTAAACGAGCAATGCCATCGACGGATGATATTCAAACAACAATTTCGGCTGAAGAAGCAACAGCTAACTTAGCTGAATTACTTAACTCAGCAGAAGAACAACAACAATAGCCTGTAAAAAGGCTAGAATATAAATAGCACGCATATGCGTGCTATTTTTTTGTCAACTACTTGAAATACAAAAGGAGATTTGGATGTATATAGTAATGAATCGTTTTAAGATTAAATGTGGGAGTGAAGATACATTTATTGAAATATGGCGTAACCGAGATAGTCATTTAAAAGACATGAAAGGATTTAATCGTTTTTACTTATTACGTGGAAAAAGTGAGGAAGAATATACGCTATTCTCATCGTATACTGAGTGGGAATCTAAAGCAGATTTTGACGCTTGGGTTAATTCCGAATATTTTCAACATACCCATCGTAACACTAACAATCGATCAAATAATAAAGATATTTATTTTGAACCAGCACAATTAGAGTGTTTTGAAATAATTCTATAATCAAAATAATTATAAAAGATAAAATAAGTTAACCAATTTATCTGAATTTTTGTTAATAAATTTTGTAAGTAATAATAAATGATATTGCGATGTATATTTTATAAGTAATTAGGATTATACTTCGCAAATTTGATAAAAAAAGATATAATATTTATAAGCTATGCTAAGTAATATAGATTTAGTTAGTAAATATCATTATATGATTTACTTAAATAGTTAACGCAAAATTACTTTTTCTTGAAGTCTTTTCTTTACAATTTTTCGCTACCCTTATTATTTTTCCATATTAGGCTGTATTTGTTTGTGGTTTTAAAAGCAAGTTTTAATACTAAGTAAAACGGCAGGATATATAGTTTTCAAATAGGTTATTTTATTTACTGTTTATAATTTGTTGAGTTATCGATTAATTCAATTATTTATAAGGACTTACAATGAAATCAAAATCTTTATTAATTATTATTATATTACTTATTATTGGGGCTTTTATCTTTTTTAAAGACTATAACAATATTCAAAACCAAGATGAAGCTGTAGCCGCTTCATGGTCTGAAGTTGTTAATCAATATAAACGTCGAGCTGATTTGGTTCCTAATTTAGTCAATACCGTAAAAGGTTATGCTTCTCATGAAAAAGACGTATTAACTCAAGTCACCGATGCTAGAGCTAAAGTCGGTTCAGTTCAAATTAATGCAGATCAACTTAGTGATCCTGCTTTATTTTCTAAATTCCAACAAGCACAATCTGAATTAAGTTCTGCGTTAAGTCGATTAATAGCAGTGAGTGAAAACTATCCTGATCTTAAAGCTAATACCCTTTATCAAGATTTAATGAGCCAACTTGAAGGTACGGAAAATCGTATTACTGTGGCGAGGGGAAGATACATCCAAACCGTCCAGAGTTTTAATAGTTATATTCGCAAATTACCGACTAAATGGGTTGCTGACATAATAGGGCAACAACCAAAACAACAATTTACTGTTGAAAATGAACAACAGATATCTAATGCTCCATCTGTCAATTTTGGGTAATAAGCATAATGAAAAAATATTATCTGCTCTTTTGTTTACTGTTTTTTAGTATTGTAAGCTATGCATTAACTGAAATTCCAACATTTGATCATCGTGTTATTGATACATCAGATACTTTAGAATCTTCGCAAATAGATGATTTGGAATCAACCTTGATTGGTTTTGAAAAGACGCGAACTGATGGTGCGCAGATTGCTGTATTGATGATTAATAAACTTGATAATGAAACGATTGAGCAGTATGCCGATCGGGTGTTTATTCAGTGGAAAATAGGTAAAAAAGAGAAAGATAATGGCATTTTATTATTAATTGTTAAAGATGATAAGTTGATGCGAATTGAAGTGGGTTATGGGTTTGAAGGAACTATTACTGACTTAATTGCCAGCCATATTATTCGTGAACAATTAGCGCCACAATTTAAGAAAAATGACTATTATCAAGGTATACATGATGCGCTTTCAGTTTTAATTAGTAAATTGAATGAACCTCAACAAGTACCAGAAACTAATAATGATACTGATCTCAAAACGGTACTTGCTAGTGAATTTGGTGCTAATTTATTTAACTATGGGTTAGCCTCCTTTTTGATATGTTTCGGTGTTGTGAGCTTATTTTTGATTAGTTCCACTAAACGTAGAGCCGCCAGAAGTTTAGGCACTGGTTTGTTAAATGGGATATCCGTTGGCGGTTTTACTTTGTTCAATGGTTATTCATTACATATTGTCTTGCCATTAATATTTTTAGCGTTTGTGGCTAGTACAATTTTAAGTGGAATTTTAACTATGAGTAGTAGTGGTCGAGGTCGAGGAGGTGGTTTCGGTGGTGGTAAAGGTGGTGGTAAAGGTGGTGGTTTTGGTGGAGGTTCATTCGGCGGTTTTGGTGGTGGAGGCGGTGGACGCAGTGGCGGTGGTGGTGCTTCTGGAAGTTGGTAATAATAAATGAGATATTTTATTTGCTCTATTTTTTAATTAATTCTTATTATTTATCGTTAAAAGTAATCAAGTTTTTCTTTCCTATATTCTATTTTTCTGATAAATAATAGTTAATGTAAATTTGATATTTAATATAAAAATCAAATTTAGCGATTATGTTTTTGACATGAACGAAATTATATAATCGGAATAAATATTAAGGTAATAATCAATAACTAAAACAAATTATCTTGTTTACGCCCATTGACGAAATCATGATTTAAAGGTAATATGCGCGCCTTACGGCATTGTGTAGTTTTTAACTATACTGAATAAAATTTTAAGGCAGATACACACATCTTATGCTAAATAAATTGCCATTAACAATTGACCCAATTAAAGCAGCGCAAAAACGGCTTGATTATGTTGGATATTATCCTATTCAAGCTATAACTAGGGTTGATTGTCCAAAAAGTGATATCACATGCAGCTTATCTTTTGATTTTGATGAGCAAAGACTTTGTGTTATCACAATTGATGCAAAAATGACGTTAGAGTTGATTTGTCAACGTTGTTTTAAACCTTTTATCACTGAAGTTCATGTGATGAATAAATTCAGTCCTGTTAAGAGCGATGCTCAAGCAGAGACTCTACCGGAACATTATGAGCCTGTTCTGATGAACGAGTTCGGCGAAGTAGATATATTAGCGTTACTTGAGGACGAAATTATTCTTTCGTTGCCAATTGCGCCGGTACATGATAGTAAACACTGCGAAGTGTCTGAGGCAGATATGGTATTTGGTGAAATTCCTGCTGAGAATGAAAAACCAAATCCATTTGCAATTTTAGTTAGTTTAAAGAATAAGGGGTAAATCCATGGCTGTTCAACAGAATCGTAAAACTCGTGCAAAACGTGGTATGCGTCGTTCTCATGATGCATTAACTGTTGCTAATATCTCAGTTGATGAATCAGGTAAAACTCATTTACGTCATCACGTAACCGCTGATGGTTATTATCGCGGTCGTAAAGTGATTTCTAAATAATAACTATTTAATTAGAAATCCTCAGGTGACATTTTGGATAATCTAACCATTGCGTTAGATGCTATGAGCGGGGACTTCGGTCCTCGTATTGTTGTACCTGCAGCAATACAAGCACTAAATTGTTATCCAAACCTTTCTTTGTTTCTGGTCGGCGATCCAACAGAAATCAGTTTCTCTTTGTCTAAAGAAAATTCCGAACTTGTCACTCAATATCAATCAAATGGTAGATTAAATTTGATCGAATCAAGTTCAGTAATTGCTAATGACATAAAACCTTCTTATGCAATTCGTCATAGCCAAGGCTCATCAATGCGAATAGCACTTGAATTTGTTAAAGATAACAAAGCTCAAGCATGTGTGAGCGCAGGTAATACAGGAGCATTAATGGGACTATCAAAGCTGTTATTACACTCATTAACAGGAATTGATCGTCCTGCTTTAGTGGCTACAATTCCCGCTTTAAATAATCAAAATACCGTAGTATTAGATCTTGGTGCCAATGCGCAGTGTGATAGTGATATGTTGGTACAATTTGCAATAATGGGCGAAATCTTAGCAAAAACCGTACTTAAGATAGAACATCCACGTGTTGCATTACTTAATATTGGTGAAGAAGATATTAAAGGTCTAGATAAAATCCGAGCAGCAGCAGAGATCTTAAAATCTAATGATCAAATTAATTATATTGGTTATTTGGAAGGTAATGAACTTTTAACTGGTAAAACAGATGTATTAGTATGTGATGGTTTTGTCGGTAATGTGACACTGAAAACTGTTGAAGGATTAATTAAAATTTTTATGTCTTCATTTAAATTATCTTTAGGTCGCCATTCATTTTTCATAAAATTATTAAGCAAATGGCTACAAAGGATGATTACAAAAAATTTTGGTTATTTAGATCCTGGGCGTTATAATGGAGCTTGTTTGCTTGGACTCCGAAGTATTGTGATTAAAAGTCACGGTAGTGCCAATCAAAAATCATTTTTTGCAGCAATTGAACAAGCTATTTTGGCAATACAAACAAATATACCAGAGAAGATTGCAATGAGCCTTTCTTCCGCATTACCCAAGAGCGAATAATTAGATGTATACAAAGATTTTAGGAACAGGGAGTTATCTTCCAAAACAGATAAGAACTAATACTGATCTTGAAAAAATGGTCGATACTAGCGATGAATGGATTACAACGCGGACAGGTATCAAGGAAAGACGCATTGCTGAACCAAACGAAACCGTTACAAGTATGGCTTATGAAGCAGCTATAAATGCAATAGATATGGCAAATATCAACAAAAATGATATTGGCATGATTATTGTTGCAACAGCAACTTCAGCCAATGCTTTTCCAAGTTCTGCAACAGAATTACAAGCTAAACTAGATATTGATGATGTCGTTGCGTTTGATGTGTCGGCAGCTTGCTCAGGATTTGTTTATGCGCTTGATATCGCAGATAAATACATTAAAAGTGGCGCTGTTAAATATGCATTAGTCGTTGGTTCAGATATGTTAACGCGAGGTGTTGATCCAAATGACCGTGGTACTATTATAATTTTTGGTGATGGTGCAGGCGCGGTTGTTGTTGGGGCATCAGATGAACCTGGTATTATTGCTTCACATCTTCATGCTGATGGGCGTTATGGTGACTTGTTGAAATATCCATATGTTGATCGTCGAAATATGAATGATCCCGTTTATATGACTATGCATGGTAACGACGTGTTTAAAGTTGCTGTTAAGGAACTTTCAAATTTAGTTGATGAGCTTTTAATGGAAAACTCATTTAATAAAGCAGATCTAGATTGGTTGGTGCCACATCAAGCTAATTTAAGAATTATTTCAGCAACAGCTAAACGTTTAGATATGGATATGAGTAAAGTTATTGTCACATTAGATAAACAGGGTAATACTTCCGCTGCTTCTGTTCCTTGTGCTTTAGATACAGGTGTGCGAGATGGGCGAATTCAACGAGGTCAACTAATTCTGTTAGAAGCTTTTGGTGGTGGCTTTGTTTGGGGTTCTGCACTAATTAGATTTTAATTTATGCTCTATTTTTAATGATCAAGGATTTAATAATGACCAAATTTGCAATGGTATTTCCAGGGCAAGGTTCACAAACTGTCGGCATGTTAAAAGATCTTGCTGATAATTATCCAATTGTGAAATCAACTTTTGCTGAAGCTTCTGAAGTACTCGGTTATGATTTATGGGCCTTAATACAAACTGGCCCAGCAGAAGAATTAAATAAAACATGGCAAACGCAACCAGCTTTACTTGCCTCATCTGTAGCTATATATAGAGTATGGCAAAGCGAAAATGGTTCTGAACCTGATTTTATGGCAGGACACAGTTTAGGTGAGTATTCAGCTTTAGTTTGTGCGGGTGTGATCGATTTTAAAGATGCGATTAAACTTGTTGAGTTGCGGGGAAAATTAATGCAAGAAGCCGTACCAAATGGTACTGGAGCTATGTATGCAATTATTGGATTAGATAATGACTCGATTCGTCTTGCATGCGAACAAGCGGCGCAAGGTCAAGTTGTTGCACCGGTGAATTTTAATTCTCCTGGTCAAGTTGTTATTGCAGGTAATAAAGAAGCGGTTGAGCGAGCAGGTGTTTTATGTAAAGAGGCGGGAGCTAAACGGGCATTACCTCTTGCAGTGAGCGTACCTTCACACTGTGCTTTAATGAAGCCTGCGGCGGATAAATTAGCATCAACCCTAAATAGCATCACGTTTAATGCACCAAAATTTGCCGTAATTAACAACGTTGATGTCAAAGTTGAATCTGCCGCTGATAATATTAAAAGAGCTTTAATTGCTCAGCTTTATAGCCCAGTACGCTGGACTGAAACAGTTGAAGAAATGGCTAATCAAGGTGTAACATTGTTAGTGGAAATGGGGCCTGGGAAAGTATTAACAGGTCTAACTAAACGTATTGTCGACACGCTGTCTGGTTGTGCTGTCAATGATAAAGCTTCATTAGATGCCGCATTGGAAATTACTAAATAAAAGATAAAAAGAGGTAAATATGAACCTATCAGGAAAAATTGCTTTAGTCACTGGCGCTAGCCGTGGCATAGGTAAAGCAATTGCAGAAAAACTTGTTGCTTGTGGCGCAACAGTCATTGGAACAGCGACAACAGAAAATGGTGCTGAGGCTATTAGCCAATACTTAGGTCAAAATGGTAAAGGATTAGCCTTAAATGTTACTGATGAAGCATCAATTGAATCGGTAATTAGTACAATCAAAGCTGAATTTGGTGATATTGATATTTTGGTTAATAATGCCGGCATTACTCGTGATAATTTGTTAATGCGAATGAAAGATGATGAATGGCAGGATATTTTAGATACAAACTTAACTTCTGTTTTTCGTCTATCTAAAGCATTAATGCGTACAATGATGAAAAAGCGTTATGGCAGAATTATAACTATTGGTTCAGTAGTTGGTGCTATGGGTAATGCTGGTCAGTCTAATTATGCCGCAGCTAAAGCAGGACTAATTGGTTTTAGTAAATCACTTGCCCGTGAGGTAGCTTCACGAGGTATTACTGTTAATGTTGTTGCTCCGGGTTTTATTGCAACAGATATGACAGCAGCTTTAACTGATGAACAAAAAGCGTTAACAGTGGCACAAGTTCCTGTAGGGCGTTTAGGTGAACCAGCTGAAATTGCAAGTGCTGTAGCATTTTTAGCATCAGATGAAGCATCTTATATTACTGGTGAAACTTTGCATGTCAATGGTGGCATGTATATGGTGTAATTGATTAGAATAGTGTAAAATAAGCCAATATTTTAACATTTAGCTTAAGAAATAAGCAATTGGGTTGAAAAATGATTTGCATCTTTTTCAACATTTTATAAACTTACATTCACCGCCACTTTTGGCGATTTTTATAGGAAAAAAAAGAGTATGAGTACTATTGAAGAGCGAGTTAAGAAAATTATTGTTGAGCAACTTGGTGTGAAAGAGGAAGAAGTTAAAAATGAGTCTTCTTTCGTTGAAGATCTTGGTGCTGACTCTCTTGATACAGTTGAGCTAGTTATGGCTTTGGAAGAAGAATTTGATACTGAAATTCCAGATGAAGAAGCTGAAAAAATTACAACTGTACAATCAGCAATTGATTATATTACTGCAAATCAGTAAGGTTGCAGGTTTTTTTAATAGGCGGTCAAGTGATCGCCTAGTTCGTATTCTTATCTTTAATTTTTTAATGTGAGAATATTGAACTAAAACTTAAAATAAATTTTCAATGATTCAAATTTCATTTCAATCCTTTTCTGGAGGACAATGTGTCTAAACGCAGAGTTGTTGTCACAGGAATGGGCATGATATCTCCAGTCGGTAATACAGTTGAATCCACTTGGCAAGCACTTTTAGCAGGCCAAAGCGGTGTTGAACTCATAGAACACTTTGATACTGCCCCTTTCGCAACGCACTTCGCCGCTATGGTTAAGAACTTTGATGGCGAAGATTATAATATTTCACGTAAAGATGCGCGTAAAATGGATTATTTTATCCAATATGGTATTGCCGCAGGTATACAAGCAATGCAAGATGCTGGTATTGAAATAACGGAAGAAAATGCAGAACGTATTGGTTGTGCTATTGGTTCGGGTATTGGTGGACTTGGATTAATTGAAGAAAATCATAGCGCATTAGTCAATGGTGGACCTAGGAAAATTAGTCCGTTTTTTGTACCATCTACAATTGTTAATATGATTGCAGGACATCTATCTATTATTTATGGATTAAAAGGACCAAGTATTGCTATTGCTACAGCTTGTTCTTCAGGTGTTCATAATATAGGGAATGCTGCGCGTATGATTGCTTATGGTGATGCTGATGCAATGTTAGCTGGTGGCGCAGAAAAAGGAAGTACTCCTCTTGGTATTGGCGGGTTTGGCGCAGCTCGTGCATTATCTACAAATAATGATAATCCTAAAGGTGCAAGTCGACCATGGGACAAAGATCGAGATGGTTTTGTGCTTGGTGATGGTGCGGGTATTATGTTCTTAGAAGAATATGAACATGCTAAAAAACGTGGCGCTAAAATCTACGCTGAATTAGTTGGATTTGGTATGAGTAGTGATGCATATCACATGACCTCACCACCACCAGATGGCAATGGTGCAGCATTAGCTATGAAATGCGCACTTCGTGATGCAGGAATAACTCCTGAACAAGTGGGATATATTAATGCTCATGGTACATCTACACCAGCTGGTGATAAAGCTGAAACGCAAGCGGTTAAAAGTATTTTTAAAGAAAATGCTAATAAAGTAATGGTTAGCTCAACTAAGTCAATGATTGGTCATTTACTTGGTGCAGCGGGTGCTGTTGAGTCAATTTTTACTGTGCAGGCATTACATGATCAAGCTATTCCACCAACTATTAATTTGGATAACCCAGATGAAGGTTGTGATCTTGATTATGTACCTCATACCGCTCGTCAAGTTAAGAATTTAGAATATGCACTTTGTAATTCGTTTGGTTTCGGTGGAACCAATGGTTCAGTGTTATTTAAAAAAATCTAATTCTATTTTGCTTTCCCATCACTATAAAAAGTGATGGGAGTGAGAAATTCCTTTCTATATTACTGCTTAATAATGGTTTTACTGCATTAGAAGAAACGATAGGTAGCCTTAGCTATGTTAATGTTGATAGACAGTGATCCAGATATGATTGACACTGTTTATACATTTTGTGAATCGGTTGGATTACCAACAACCCTAGCAGAAATAGGTTTAATTGATGTTAATGATGATGACTTGATAAAAGCAGCAAATGCAGAAAGATTTCGTCGTAAAAAACATTAAAAATTCTATTCAGATTATGTTATCTAAAGTTAAAAAGCTCTCGTTGATATTATGTACAATAGTTTCTATTGTTGCGACCTTATATAAATTTGTGCTGGTAAACAGAATAAGAATATTCATCTTGCTTGTGTTATAATGCTAACCATTTTTTATATCATTTTTATTTCCGGTAATTATGGCAGAACCCAAATTTATTCATCTTCATTTACATAGCGATTTTTCCATGATTGATGGAATTGCTAAAGTCGGTACATTAGTTAGTGAAGTGAGCAAATTGCAGATGCCAGCTTTTGCGATCACTGATTTTACAAATCTTTGCGGACTGGTTAAATTTTATGGTTCTGCAATGTCCAAAGGAATTAAACCTATTATTGGTGCCGATTTAGTTATTAAAAATCCTCAACTATCAGATGATATCTATCAGTTAACATTATTAGCTGCAACAAATGAGGGATATCAAAATCTTACTTTATTAATTTCTAAAGCTTATCAGCGAGGCTATATTGGTGATATGCCTGTAGTGGATCAACAATGGCTGGTTGAGCATAGAGCAGGATTAATTGTTTTAGCTGGAAGAGAAAGTGATATTGGTATTGGCATTACTCGTAATAATCAGGCAATAGTTGATAATGGAATTAATTTTTATTTTGAAAATTTTCCTAATCATTTTTATTTTGAACTGGTACGAACGGGCCGTACTAATGAAGAATTATTCATTCATACTGCCGTAAAACTTGCCGAACAACATCAATTACCTGTTGTTGCTACCAATGATGTTAGATTTTTAAAATCCTCAGATTTTGAAGCTCATGAAATTCGTGTGGCCATTCATGATGGCAATACACTTGAAGATCCTAATCGCCCTAAAAACTACTCTTCTCAACAGTATCTTCGTAGTGAACAAGAGATGTGTGACCTATTTTCGGATATTCCTGAAGCTTTGGCAAATAGCGTTGAAATAGCAAAACGATGTAATGTTACAATTCGACTTGGTGAATACTTTTTACCTAAATTTCCAACTGGAGATATGTCAACCGAAGATTTTTTAGTCTATAAATCAAAAATCGGTTTAGAAGAAAGACTTGAATTTTTATTTCCCGATCCTGAAACAAGAAAACAAAGAAGATCGGAATATGATGAACGCTTGGAAACAGAATTAAATGTCATTAATCAGATGGGTTTTCCTGGCTATTTCTTGATAGTTATGGAGTTTATACAATGGTCAAAAGATAATGATATTCCTGTCGGACCTGGACGTGGATCTGGTGCGGGCTCTCTCGTTGCTTATGCTTTAAAAATTACTGATTTAGATCCGTTAGCTTTTGATTTGCTGTTTGAACGTTTCTTGAATCCCGAACGTGTTTCAATGCCTGACTTTGATGTCGACTTTTGTATGGAAAAACGCGATCTGGTTATCGACCATGTTGCTGATATGTATGGTCGGGATGCTGTTTCACAAATTATCACTTTTGGTACGATGGCAGCTAAAGCGGTAATACGTGATGTCGGTCGAGTACTAGGACATCCTTATGGATTTGTTGATCGTATTTCTAAATTAATTCCACTTGATCCCGGAATGACTCTGGCAAAAGCTTTTGAAGTTGAACCTCAACTCCAAGATTTATACGATAATAATGAAGAGATTAAATCATTAATTGACATTGCGCGTCAATTAGAAGGGGTCACACGAAATGCGGGTAAACATGCTGGTGGGGTGGTAATTTCACCGACTAAGATTACAGATTTCGCACCAATTTATTGTGATCCAGAAGGAAATCATCCAGTAACTCAGTTTGATAAAAATGATGTTGAATATGCTGGACTGGTAAAGTTTGACTTTTTAGGACTACGTACATTAACCATTATTAATTGGGCAATTAAAATGATTAATGAACGTCAGTTGAGAAATGGTCAGCCGCCAGTTGATATCAATCGCATAGAACTTGATGATAAAGATTCTTTTGAACTGTTGTTAAAAGCCGAAACAACAGCTGTATTCCAGCTGGAATCTAGAGGAATGAAAGATTTGATTCGGCGTTTAAAACCAGACTGCTTTGAGGATATGATAGCGTTAGTAGCACTGTTTCGTCCTGGTCCACTACAATCTGGCATGGTAGATAATTTTATCGATCGTAAACACGGTCGAGAAGATGTTTCTTATCCCGATATAAAATACCAACATGAGTCATTAAAACCAATATTAGATCCAACCTATGGTATTATTTTATATCAAGAACAAGTTATGCAGATCGCTCAAACCTTATCTGGTTACACGTTAGGTGGAGCCGATTTATTGCGTCGAGCTATGGGTAAGAAAAAACCTGAAGAAATGGCAAAACAGCGCTCAGTGTTCAAAGAAGGAGCAGAAAAACAAGGTGTTGATGGCGAACTTGCGATGCGTATATTCGATTTAGTTGAAAAGTTTGCTGGTTATGGATTTAATAAATCTCACTCTGCTGCTTATGCACTTGTTTCTTATCAAACATTGTGGTTAAAAACACACTATCCGGCTGAATTTATGGCAGCAGTGATGACTGCTGATATGGATAATACTGACAAAATCGTTGGTTTAGTTGATGAATGTTTAAGAATGGGATTAAAAGTTAATCCTCCTGATATTAATAGTGGTCTTTACCATTTTCATGTGAATGATAAGGGTGAGATTGTTTACGGTATAGGTGCTATAAAAGGGGTTGGTGAAGGGCCAATTGAAGCTATTGTTGAAGCTCGTAACAGTGGTGGATATTTTAAAAATATCTTTGAACTTTGTGCCAGAACAGACATGAAGAAAATCAATCGCCGGATACTTGAAAAGCTCACTATGGCTGGAGCTTTTGACAAATTAGGACCACACCGAGCAGCGATTTTACATAGTATTAATGATGCGATGCAAGCCGCAGATCAATATGCCAAAGCCCAAGATATCGGACAAGAAGATATGTTCGGTGTTTTAGCCGAGGAGCCAGAGCAAGTTGAACATGCTTATGCTGCAGTTCCCGAATTACCTGCTCAAGTGTTATTAGATGGTGAGCGAGAAGCATTAGGACTATATTTAACAGGCCATCCAGTAACTCAGTATTTAAAGGAATTGAATCGTTATTCCGGAGGGTTACGAATAAGCGAGGCTTCTCCTACTGGTTGGGGAAAACTTGCAACTTTTGCAGGTATAGTTGCTGATGCTAGAGTTAGGATAACTAAAAAAGGTAATAAGATTGGTTTGTTTACTCTAGATGATCGTTCAGGTCGTATTGATGGAATGCTGTTTGCCGATTCTTTGGAAAAATTCGGGCATCTACTCGTAAAAGATAAAATTCTCATTGTGTCAGGACAAGTTAGTCACGATGATTTTAACGGTGGACTCAAAATGTCAGTACGAGATATTGTAGATTTAAAAGATGCTCGAGCAAAATATGTAAAAGGTCTTGCTGTTACATTAACTGAAATTGAAGCTAATCGTTCAATACTACAACGATTACAACAAATTTTTGAACCTTATCGTCATGGAAGTGTACCTGTTAATTTATATTATCATCGCGATGATTCTGTAGTGCGTATTCAATTTGGTACTACATGGAGAATAATACCAGAAGATGCCTTAATTGTTGAATTAAAAACATTACTTGGTAACGATCGTATTGAATTTGAGTTTGACAAATAATAACTAAATAATTACCTATCAATTAAGAGTTATTGATTTAAAAGATCAGATCAATTAAAGTCACTATTATTAAAAACTAGTGACTTTATTTTTGGATAATTGAAGTAAATTGATATAAATGTTGGTGACTTCAATAAGTATTACATAGTAGAATTGACTTAATTTTATCTTAAGAAATAGTCAGTATACTTTAGTTAATGATGTATTTTTTAGGAAATACAAATAAAATAAGAGGCAATCATAAGCGTTATGAACAATTTTTTGGAATTTGAAAAGCCGATAGCGGAATTAGAAGCAAAAATTAATTCCTTAAAGAATATTGATTCGCAACAAGTTGAATTAGATCTAAATTTAGATAAAGAGATTAAACAATTAAATCGAAAAAGCCGCGAGTTAACAAAAAAAATATTTGCAAACCTATCGCCTTGGGATGTAGCACAATTAGCTAGACACCCCAATAGACCCTATACATTAGATTACATAAAAGAAATTTTCACTGATTTTGATGAATTGGCCGGTGATCGTGCATATGCCGATGATAAAGCAATAGTTGGTGGTATTGCTCGTATTGAGGAACGTGCAGTTATGGTTATCGGACATCAAAAGGGACGAGAAACCAAACAGAAAATATATCGTAACTTTGGTATGCCTGCTCCAGAAGGTTATCGTAAAGCATTAAGGCTAATGCAATTAGCGGAGCGTTTTAAATTACCTATTATTACTTTTATTGATACTCCTGGTGCATATCCTGGTATTGGAGCAGAAGAACGCGGCCAAGCTGAGGCTATTGCCAGAAATTTGCGAGAAATGTCACGTCTTAAAGTACCTACAATTTGTACCGTTATTGGTGAAGGTGGGTCTGGAGGTGCACTTGCTATTGGCGTATCAGATAAAGTTAATATGATGCAATATAGTACTTATTCGGTTATTTCGCCTGAAGGTTGTGCATCTATTTTATGGAAAAGTGCTGATAAAGCATCTGTAGCGGCTGAAGCAATGAACATGACCGCTGATAAATTACTTAAACTAAATCTTATTGATGCAATTGTACCAGAGCCACTAGGTGGAGCTCATCGTGATTATGCTAAAGTAGCTGCATCATTAAAAAAACAATTGATTAGTGATCTTGATGAACTTGAAAGTATGGATTTATCGGCTTTACTTGAAAGAAGGTTTCAACGATTAATGAACTATGGTTATGTGAGATAATTTTTAATTTGGAATTTATAATGGAAAAATCGACAGGATTACAGCGCATTGTTAATGCCACAAAGTATTCTTTAAAAGGTTTTAAATCTGCAATTATCTATGAAACGGCATTTCGACAAGAGCTGATTTTGTTGTTGGTAGCTTATGTTATAGTTATGTTAATAGATTTTACCATCTATGAGCGAATTCTATTACTTGGCTCAATAGGTTTTGTTATGATTGTAGAATTGCTTAACAGTGCTATTGAATGCGTTGTCGATCGAATCGGTAGTGAGAGACACGAATTATCTGGAAGAGCAAAGGACTACGGTTCTGCAGCAGTATTCATGTCACTGTTATTGACTATTATTTTATGGATTTATCTATTTTCTTGCCATTTTTTCTCTTAATATTACTTAAATGTGATGTTTTCCTAAAACATCTAGACAAAAAGTAAATTTACTATAGACATTCATATTAAAAATGCGAGATCGTTACTCGCATTTTTAATAAAATTGATATTATTCCGAAACCAGCTCTTGTGCAATAAAACTACCAGTTTTCTCAACATCTAAGGTATTTTTTAGCCATGGTAATATTGTTTGCATTTGTGCATGTAATTTCCATGGTGGATTAATCACTAACATTCCTGAAGCAGTCATACCTTTTTGATTATTATCTGGTTTTATTGCTAATTCAAATTGTGAAATTCGTCTAATTCCTAATTTAATAATACTATCGATCATTTTTTGAGTTTGTGTTCGTGATACAACTGGATACCAAATTAGATAAACACCCGTTGCAAAACGTTTATAAGCTTCAAATAATGCTTTAGGTATTATTTGATAATCGTCTTTAATTTCATAAGATGGATCAATTAAAATAATCCCACGACGAAACTGATGTGGTAGCTTAGATTTTAATTGTGCAAAACCATCTTCACGTAACACTTTTGCTCTTTTATCTTTACTAAATTCCTGACGTAATAATGGATAATCTGTAGGATGTAATTCTGTTAAATTAAGCTTGTCTTGTTGTCGTAATAATTGTTTAGCAATTAAAGGTGATCCTGGATAATATTTTAATTCACTAAAAGGATTATATCTTTTTATTACAGATAGATAAGTGTTAAGCAATTCCGGTATATTAGGTTGTTGCCATAGCAGATTAATCCCTGATAAATATTCTCCAGTTTTTTCCGAATGCTCACTTTTCAACAAATATCTACCAGCACCAGAATGTGTGTCTAAATATAAAAAAGGTTTTTCTTTTTCTTTTAATGCGTTGATGCATAATGTTAATACAATATGTTTTAATACATCTGCATGATTTCCTGCGTGATAGCTATGCCGATAGCTTAACATGACTTATTTAACCTTTTTTGTTCATTTTTCTGCATATAGAAAGTTGTTAATGCTAAACTTAAAAGACATGGTATTTCCATCAACTCTTCAATTAGATCTTTTCGAGTACGTTCTAAAACTAAAAATTCATATCCTAAACGTCTATGTTCAGCAACGTCAGCAATACCTAAAAAAAGAAATGCAAAAAATAAATGCCAAACGGGAATTGTCTCATATTTATATCGACGAACTATTTCTTGACGAATAGTTGGCAAAAATATAGTTAATAATGGGATTGCAATGATAATACTGGCAATAATTTTATAATAAAAACGAGGAACATCAGGGAAAAAATCACGTCCCCAGCTAATGCCTCGACCAAAAAGCATAAACCACCAAAATATTGTCCAAATCCAGAATTTAAAAAGGTTTGTATGATTCTTAACGCTTTTAGCATAATGATATGTGTAACAACACATAAATAATAAGAATAATGACTGTAAATGTTCAACTAAGCTAACAGTTAATTTATTGTATAACGGAAGCCAAAAGTTACCTGTAATATATAGAAAAATGCTCAGAATCACAATAAACATAGAGCTTTTGTAAAAGTGTGTATCAAATTTAGGCATAATTTATTTTAATAATTAAATAATATTTTTAAGTTTAAGTATAGTACCGCATTTACGACATTGATAACTAGTTTTATTCTTTTTAATTTTATTATGTCTTATTGGTGATAAATAATGTTCTTGGCAATCACATATATATACATACTCGTAACGTTTAAAATTAAAATTATGGGTAACTTTAGGGGGCTTCTTCATTATTTCTGACATGATATATTGCCATTCTTTACCATGAGGTTTTACTTTTCCATAGATTTGAAAGGTAATAAGATGAGCTAATTCATGAGGAACAACCTCCTCAATAAAATTTTCCCCATTTTCACAAAGCATTGTGATGTTAAGTTGAATTTCCCAATAATTTAATACTGCACTGCCTGCTATACTGCCTTTTGATTTATAACTAATTTTGGGTTCTTTATATTCAGTGTGTAGCAGGCGATTGGCTTGAAGTAAGTATCTCCTTAAACAAGCCATTACCTGATTATGTAAATAAATTGGTATGCGTTTATAATCCTGCTGCATCGCGAAGTAGTGCTGCTTTATCGGTTTTTTCCCAAGGAAATATATCTCGACCAAAATGACCGTAGGTTGCAGTTTTTTGATAAATTGGTTGAATCAGATCAAGCATTTGAATTAGCCCATAAGGTCTTAGATCAAAAAATTCTTTGATTAACGAGACAATTTTATCGTGTCCAACTTTCTCAGTACCAAAAGTATTAACATAAACAGAAGTAGGGTTAGCAATACCAATTGCATAAGAAATTTGCAATTCACATTTATCAGCAAGCCCTGCTGCCACAAGATTTTTAGCAACATATCTTGCTGCATAAGCCGCTGAGCGATCAACCTTTGAAGGATCTTTTCCTGAAAAAGCTCCACCACCGTGACGGGCTGCACCACCATAAGTATCTACAATGATTTTTCGACCAGTTAATCCACAATCTCCCATTGGACCCCCAATAACAAAACGCCCAGTTGGATTAATAAAATATTTAGTTCTTGAGGTTAACCATTCGGCAGGCAATGTCGGTTTAATGATTTCCTCCATTACAGCCTCTTGTATAACTTTTTGTTCAATGCCATCTGAATGTTGAGTTGATAAAACGATTGTATCGACCCCTTTTATTTGTCCATTTTGATAAATTAATGTGACTTGGCTTTTTGCATCAGGTCTTAACCATGGAAGCGTACCATTTTTTCTTACTTCAGCTTGGCGGCGCATCAAATCATGAGCATAGCTGATTGCAGCAGGCATTAGATTAGGCATTTCATTAGTTGCATAACCAAACATAATACCTTGGTCACCGGCACCTTGTTCCAATGGATCTTCTCTATCTACACCTTGATTAATATCGGGAGATTGTTTACCAATTGCATTTAATACAGCACAAGAATTCGCATCAAATCCCATTTCTGAACTGGTATAACCAATATCATTAATTGTTTTTCTTGTTAATTCTTCTATATCTACCCAAGCAGAAGTCGTAATTTCACCGCCAACTAATGCCATACCTGTTTTTACATACGTCTCGCAAGCAACGCGAGCCTTTGGATCTTGCTTTAAGATTGCATCAAGTACGGCATCAGATATTTGATCGGCAATTTTATCTGGATGACCTTCTGAAACAGATTCAGATGTAAATAAAAATTCTGACATAGAATACCTTTTAACTTAATTGTGTTTAGTAATCGAAATATAATACCTAATTTCTGGGAATCTATTTTAGCAGTTTTACCATCTAGACGTCTATCTTAATAACTATAAAATATTGAAGAAATTTTGATACAGATAAAATTACTTGCATTAATTTCTATTCAATTTACGATATTGTGCGTTTTCTGTTTCTTATCTAATAAAGTTTAATTTAATATGAATATTATAAAACAATCTCCTGTGGTGTTAGTATTTGATTCTGGCATTGGTGGATTATCTGTTTATAATGAAATTTACAATAAAATGCCTAATGCGCAGTATATTTATGCGTTTGATAATGAAATGTTTCCT
The DNA here is from genome assembly GCF_016101285.1 of Gilliamella sp. W8136. NCBI lineage: Bacteria > Pseudomonadati > Pseudomonadota > Gammaproteobacteria > Orbales > Orbaceae > Gilliamella > Gilliamella sp. W8136. The sequence continues at coordinate 880 of NZ_JACFQU010000017.1, read as the reverse complement.
TATGGAGATAAATCTCCAGAGTTTTTAGTTAATAGAGTTAATTCTGTTATAAAAACCATTACTAAGTTTCAACAAATTGATTTAGCGGTTATTGCATGCAATACTGCTAGTACAATTTGCCTACCTAGCTTGCGTGCCAAATTTCTTTTTCCTATAGTGGGTGTAGTACCTGCTATTAAACCTGCAAGTTTACTAACAAAAAATAAGTGCATAGGATTATTAGCAACAAAAGCAACTATTGAAAGGGCTTATACAACAAATTTAATTAAACAATTTGCTAATCATTGTTCAGTTAAATTATTAGGTCTATCTGAATTAGCACTTATAGCAGAAAATAAATTACAAGGTATTACTGTTGATATGCAACATTTAAAAGAGTTGATGCATCCATGGCTCAGTTTACAAACTATTCCTGACACAATTGTTCTTGGATGTACTCATTATCCTTTTATTAAAGAAGAATTGCAGATGATTTTTCCTCAAGTAAACTTTATTGATTCAGGTTATGCAATTGCAACAAGAGTATATAATTTATTAAAAGATAAATATGACGCAAACAGAATACTTTCATGTGAGAAAAAAAATATCATATTAAGTACGGCCTACAATCAGTCTGTTGAAGAATTGATTAAAAAATTATCTAAATATAATCTCTATAAATATCAATGCATTAATGTTTTGGATGTTTAAAGGTTATTCGAACGATTAAATATTTAAGCTTTTTCACTTGCCAAAAAAAATGAAATGCCTATAATGCGCATCCACTGACACGGCGTCAGCGACAAGCAGACGAAAATAGTGTGAGTGAGCAAGGTCAAAAATTTTGAAAAAAGATCTTGACGAATAAAAAGGTGTAGCGTAGTATACGCATCCCTTGAGA